>CAMWYL010000020.1 GCA_947178465.1 uncultured Lachnospiraceae bacterium
CGCCGCAAGCATTGTCAGCTGCTTTTGCATTGAAATGGCCGCCTATGAAATTTTTAAGGAGGCCATTGACAAGATGGTCGATAAAGCATGTGACGAAGCCACGGAAAACGAACTGCGCAGCTGCGCCCTTTCACAGGCAGGCGTTCTGGGTGTGGACCTGCTGCGTACCCGCGTATTCGGAAATAAAATATATGTGGACATCGAAATCACTGCAGACGGGAACGGCACACTGCGCGAGGCACACTCCATTGCGGAGCGCGTCCACGACTCCATTGAGCGGAACTTTTCCAAGGTAAAGCACATCATGGTGCATGTAAATCCTTCCGAATAGACCTGCGAACGGTTGACTTACATTCGTTTGACTGTTAAAATCTTTGTATAATAAAATAATACGAAGGAGAATGGTTATTTATGCAATACAAAACAAACGGAACCTGTTCCTCCATGATAGACATTGAAATCGACGGCGATATTATCCGCTCCGTCTCTTTTACGGGTGGCTGCAACGGCAACCTGAAGGGTATTTCAAGTCTTGTCGGCGGTATGAAGGTTGATGATGCAATCAGCAAATTAAAGGGTATCAAATGCGGAATGAAAAATACCTCTTGTCCCGACCAGCTTGCAACAGCGTTGGAAGCATACAAGGCGACACACTAGTGCACTGACATATTCATATTATAACTAAAAAGAATCGGAGGCTTATGCATATGAAACGCATTGTCTTTACGGGCGGTGGCTCTGCCGGTCATGTGACGCCCAATATTGCACTTTTTCCACGTCTTAAAGAGATGGATTACGATATCCATTATATCGGCTCCTACGACGGCATTGAAAAAAAGCTGATAGAGGATTTTCGTATTCCGTATTATGGCATTGCTACCGGCAAATTCCGCAGGTACTTTGACCCCAAGAATTTCAGTGACCCGTTCCGCGTCTTAAAAGGCTTTGTTGAAGCGCGCAAAATTCTGAAAACACTGAAACCGGATATCGTCTTCAGCAAGGGCGGGTTTGTCAGTGTCCCCGTTGTCCGCGCCGCAGCCTCATTGAAGATTCCATGCATTATCCATGAGTCGGATATGACGCCCGGGCTCGCGAATAACCTGTGTATTCCGGTCGCTGCGAAGGTATGCTGCAACTTCCCTGAGACCCTGCAAAGCCTTCCGGAGGATAAAGCTGTCCTTACCGGCTCCCCCATTCGTCAGGAATTACTTCGCGGAAGTAAGGAAAAAGGACTGGAAATGTGCAAATTTAACACTGCAAAACCCGTTATTATGGTAATCGGGGGAAGCCTCGGCGCGGCAGGCGTCAATAAACTTGTTCGTGAGGCACTTCCACAGCTCTTGGTGGATTTCCAGATCGTACACATCTGTGGAAAGGAAAAAATTGATAATCTCCTGTTGAACAAGGAGGGCTATCAACAATTTGAATATGTTAAAGATGATTTAAAAAATCTGTTCGCAATGGCGGATGTTGTCATATCCCGTGCAGGTGCAAACGCAATCTGTGAACTGTTGGCGCTCAGAAAGCCCAGCCTCCTTATTCCGCTTCCCGCACATGCCAGCCGTGGCGACCAGATTTTGAACGCCAAAAGTTTTGAAGCGCAAGGCTTTGCCATGGTGGCGGATGAAGATTACCTCACTGGCGTGACTCTCACCGAAAAAGTTCATGAATTATATTTCACACGCCAGTCCTATATTGAAGCAATGCAGAACAGTAACCAGCGAAATTCCATCGATACGATTGTAAACCTGCTTGAAAAGTGCATCTCTGAACGCACGACAAAAAAATGACGCCAAGTCCGGCGTCATTTTTATATTATAGGAATTATCACTGTCTGCACTTTTGTCATTCCCATTAATCCTTCAGAATAACAGCATCTCTTACCGCATCCAGCTCCTCATCAGACATCTTCTGCGGCTCCATCACCAGTTTCTGATTATCATCATGATATCTCGGTATCAAATGCACATGAAAATGAAATACCGTCTGTCCCGCAACCTCATTGTTATTCTGGACAATGTTAAATCCATCGCAGCCAAGCTTTTCCGTCATATGTGCCGCCATCTTTTTCGCCAGCGGCAACACCTTTGCGGCTGTATCATCTGCTATCTCATACAGATTTTTGTAGTGATTCTTCGGAAGTATCAGCGCATGTCCCTTCGTAGCCGGTGCCATGTCAAGAATCACGCGAAACTCCTCATCCTCATAAATTGTCCGAGACGGAATATCTCCGTTCGCAATCTTACAGAAAATACAATTTTCATCTCTCATAATCATACCCTGCCTTTCCGAAAAAATGTCCTGTCATGAAAACACATAAATAATATCTAACGTCCGAAGGATCTTAAAATCCCCCTTCATTTTCATGTCTCCCGCCATAAAAGCACGCTGAAAGGTCATGCGTCCCTGAATAATCTCATTCATCGTGTCCATGGACATCTGCATCTCTACATCCGCATTCTCGCTGTCACCATAATAGCATTCCATGTCACCGGAATCCACCTTGACGATCAACGGCATCTTTGCCTCGGGAAGCACAAATTTATAAACTGCGGTAAACCCGGCCTGTGGCTGGAAATGGTCCCGCAAATCCTGCAGGAACATATTGCTGTCCGGCTCCTCCTCGTTGAGCAAATCCTTAAACATGCTCGCAAGCTCCTGAATGTCCTCCTTCTGCTTCTGCACATATAAGTCATTGCTCGCAAGCTCTGACAACTGCTCCGCCTCCTGCGGTGTCAGATTCAGACTCGGCGTAAAGGATACCTTCTGCTTGACAGCCTGATTGCTACATGGAAATACCGCCATTTTCTGACTGATGGAGCGATACAAATCCTCCGTGCGGCGCTCAATCACTCTCGCATACCCCGCATTCTGCTCCAGCTCCGACACATCCGCCGTATAACCGCAGATTCCGGTACACGGCAGTCCCCCAAGAATTTCCCATGCATCTGTGAGGCGCACCATCGCGTCCCGTTCCCCATAGGTCGTAGACATGACAATGGGACACATATAAATACTTGATATCTTCTCCTTGTCCCCGTACAGCCAACAGGCATCCAGAAACTGCTGCATCCAACCCCCGATACCATACCATTCAACCGTGGTCGCAAGAATAACACCGTCCGCGTCCTTCAAGGTCTGCGGCAACGTAACGACATTATTCTTATATTCATATAAATCATACCTCTCCATTGTCACATTGAGCTCCTTCAGGACCTCCTGCATCTTGTTCAATATATAGAGCGTCGGATCCCCGATCAATCCGCGTCCGCCATAATAAATATTAATCTTCACCTTTTCCTCCATTCCGAAGCGCTCTCGCATCCAATCGGTGTATTTCTATCGTCTCCGTGGTATTTTGTGCAATATCAGCATAATCAGCATAATCACAAACCCGCAGACGAGTCCGCCTATATGCGCGGCATTGTCCGTTGTCTCTGACCGCATCCCTGTATAGACCATATAAAAAATCGCAAGCAGTATCCGCGGCAGAGATATCCCCTCATATCTTCCGTTATTTGAGATTACCAACAAAAGCAAAGCGCCAATCAGACCTGAAATCGCACCGCTCGCACCGACGGAGCGGTAGAGTATCATGCTGACCGTCATATATACCAGTGAAAAGATACTACCGCCCACACCCGAAAGCATATATAACAGGAAAAACCGAATATGGCCGATTCTGTACTCCAGCATCTCCCCGAGCGCCGCCAGAAAAATCATGTTTCCTATAATATGATCAATGCTCCCATGCAGAAACACACAGCTTACCAATCTGTAATATTCTCCGTCAGCAATTACCGCTTCCGCATTCAGATTACCTATATTATACACTATTTCCCCCAATAATGTATAGAGGATATATGCACCAACATTCAATGCAAGAAAAAGGATTGTAATACAGCAGTTTTTCCAACGGCTGTCATTATACGTCAAACAAATCACTCCCGCTCTTTTGATTGTACTATTTTAGCCTAACATCAATAAGTAAGACAGTCAACTAAAAACACGGGTAATTTCAACAATAGGTAAAGCTTGTGCGGCCGAATCGGATCCTGTCCCCAGGCTCTAAGAGAACCGGCGCATTCATGTCAAGCATAACGCCGTTTCTTACCGTACCGTTTGTGGAATTCAAATCACAAAGATATACCCTGCCGTCACGCTCCTCAAAGCGGGCATGCATTTTACTGACAGTATTGTCATTAATCACATAATCTGCAAAGCTCCCCAGTTTTCCTACTGTCAGGGGCAGGCGGCTCAGGTCAATTGTCACCTCCCTGTCATTCATTCTTCCGCGGAGAACCCTCTCCTCTATCATGCTGCTTCCAAGACAGATCGTATCATTACAGGCAGGCGGCTCTGTGACTGCTTCCGCTCTCCCTGCCTCAAAAGCCCTTTTCTCCGGATTCCTGTATGAGAAGCTCTCTTCCATATAATCCCCATAATCCATACGGGGATACTGTTCCTCAACGCCTTCCTCACAACGCTTTTTCTTATTAAAACATATAATAAATATCACCGCAGCGACTACAGCCATTGTCATCGCACCGTACAGACACAGCTCCTGTTCCCGGCTTAATCCGGATATTGTCAGTGTCCGTGCACCCAAAAGAACGGCGGCTACACTCAACGCGATGAACACACATACAGCTGCGCCGATCAGGTCCGATTTATTGCGTGTCCTCGGCGCTTCCTGCACCTCCGTCTCTCCTGCAGCAAGGCTCTCCCTCCAATCGGAGTCTTTATATTCAAACTGTGCTTCATTGCCGTACATCTCCCGCGCCCCTGCGTGGCTTTCGACTTCCCTGCACAGTGGCGTTTCCGCAACTGTATTCTCCGCAATCCCTTCCGGTATATGCTCCATCATATGGCGAATCTCACTCAATACATAATTGGGATTCCGGGTATAGCGATATACCTGATATCCCAACAGCACCGCCTGTTCATCTGCATGATCTATCCGAATCAGAAGCTCGTCGATAAAATTCATAAAAGAAGCCCGGGCATCCCCGTTATAATCCGGATAGCATACAAAATAGGGCTCCATCCGCTCTACATTCATATAAATATACTCCGCCCTCATAATAATTCTGCTCCCATCAAGCAGATATTCCTCCAATCGGTCAAAAAGACTGATACATCCCATGAGCAGCGCCTTTAATTCTCTATAGCCGATTTCCTTTTTATCCAGAAGGCGATCCAGCGATTGCAGGGAATTAATCTCATAATAATATCTGCTCTCCCCATCCACCACTCTGTGTGTTACCGGCAAAAGTCCCTGAATATGATTTTCCAAAAGCATCCTTACGCGATAATCGCTGCTTCCGGACTCCGCCTTCCCAAAGAAATCCCGTCGACTTAAAATCATATAATTGTGATTCATGCTCCTGTCAAAACTCTTACTTGGTATATCCTGCGTCATACGCCTTATTGTCCTTTCTCATTATGCTTTCCCGTTATCCTTTCTTATTGTTCTTTCCCGGTAACTTATCCCATTTTTCATATATCTCATTGTGGTATCAGCCCGTTGAGTATTCTGTAGCCGCGTATCGCCCTTACAGGCCTGATGCGCGGCGCTTCCCTGCGCACCTCCAAAGAAAAATCAAGTGTCTCGATATATTCTCCAAGCCACGCAATAAACGGCATATTTATCTCACAGCTATAGGTGACAGTGACTGCATCCGACGTAACGGACACCCGGTACTCCACATTCTGCACTGCAAAGAGTCGGTCTTTCACAAGTTGCGCGGCCGCCTCCGCTGATGCGTCATAGGAAGCCTTTGCGCTGTCAAGATGACTGCCTGTTCCGAAAAGCGCGGCCTCATATGCGCTCTGCTCCAAAACACACCTGTCATAGCTGTAAAATGCAAGAAAAATCATCAGTATAATAAACAGCAGCACCATCGGAAACAGCAATGCCGCCTCCACCGTAAAATATGCCGATTCCCGCTTCTTTTCCGTATTGTGCAGCTCTATGCATCTAAACAAACGCAATTCCCCCAAACAGGCCCCGACTCAGATATATCAGATATCCCGTAAAAAGTGCCGGAAGAAATGCCAATCTGGTATATCGGCTTCCCTTTTTCAAAATAAGTACAATCACAGACGCAAACGCCATAATGAGTGATGCAAGACACACTACAACCAAGCACCCATGAAATCCCAGCAACAGTCCTACCCATGCTATTACAATCCCATCACCGCGCCCGATTTGTCCGCGGCTCATCACGGAAAGCCCTACCGCACACATTCCTATTCCAAAGCCGCCCAATGCATCCGGCAGCCCGCCACTTCCCCGAGACATCAGTCCGACTGTGCACAAAAGCGCCAACATCAGCAGAAACCTCCGGCTCACCGTCTTGCTTCTTAAATCTGTTATCCCTGCCGCAAAAAGCATTCCGCCCACAACGATTAATGCCCCCATATATATCATTTCTTTTCCCTCCGCTTATTTTCTGTTTATTTTTGCCTGTTTCTTTCTTAATTTGTTTTTTCTTTACTTATCTTTTTTCCGATATATTCCTTTTTTCGTTTTTTCTTCTTCTTGGTTTCTTTTGCAGCCCATTTTCTGTTTTCCACACTTTTTCTTTTCTTCTTCTCCCGTTTGTGTGTTCTTACTTTGCACATTTTGAGCACGCACCTCGTCCGCCCGTCTCAGAAATTCTCACCGCAAGCACCGTTCTCTTGATACTGCTGCATTGCAGCGTCGAATGATATCGGTTCCCATAGCTTGTTACAAATACCGTACTTCCGCAGTTCTTCCCACACACCTCACAGGGATAATATATTTCGCCATTGCTGCTGCGCATCGCCTCCAACGATTTGATGTCCACTGCAACAATGGACAGCTTCAGATAAGTGCACCCTCTTGAGCGATGATAAACGGTACCCTCTGGTGTGATATAGACAATCTCCTCCCCGTCTGCGCCGTCGGCGGCAGCCTGCGCATTGTCGTAGCCTGTCCATGCACGTGTTCGAATGCGGTTATATAAGTATCGGGAATCGTAGCCCATCATCACTGAAAACGGCGCTATCCTATACACTGCAACCAGATCTATGCACTCTTCTTCCTTCATGATCCGTGACTGCATCCAATGAATACTGCCGGACATCGGAGACTGATCCAAATACCCGCCCCCAAGCGCAGACCGCACACGATTGGCCGCGTATATGTAAGTGATTCCCAACGATTCTAAGGTTCCCGCATCGCTGCCCGAAAGCTCCTTATACTCATATCCGTACACCGCCATCTCCTTCGCGGCGGCGTGCATTGCCGCGCTCATATTGCTTTGCAGTCTGTACAGCTCAAGAACGGATATCAGGTTCAGGAATGCAAACAGGAAAAAGGGAAGCACAAATGCCGCCTCAACCGTCATGCTTGCGGGGAGGCAGGAGGATATTCTTCCTGTGCGACATTGTGAAAAACCTTTTTTGTCAAACTTCGAACCCTCAGAAAATCTTACAATGCCTCCCTTCTTATGTAATTTTAAGAACCGTCTGTGCCGCACGAAAAAGAACATCCTCCCACCTCCCCGATAATGATCGTATTATCATTCATAGCACATCCTTCTGTGAAAGACGAATTCATGCCCCCAAGCATCCGAAAAACCAAATCCCGCCTGCATATAATCCACGCATCTGTCTATCCGGAACTGCTCATTTCCCGCAGTCTGCCGGATATCCATCTCCACAATGTCCAAGCTTCTAAGCACCTTATCCTTTCGGTTCATCAGGGCAAGAAATATTCTGAGATAATCCCTGTATAACAACCCATCCTCTGCCTTCCCGTCGCCGGAAAATAAATCCCCGAAAATTCCGGAAAGCTCTAAATTCCAGTCTTTACTGTGCTTAAGTAACGGTACTCTGCCGCCGTCCAACAGCGTCCGCACATCCACTACGCCCTCCGCAAGCGCCCAGACCCCCATTATCACAAATGCCAGCACATCAGCAAGCTCCGGAACCGTCAGCAGTGTACAAATAACGGTAGCAACCGTCTGAACCTGCTTTTTCTTTGCGCTGTCGCTATAGAGATATATCAGATTTGCCGCGCTTCTCACCGAAAAGAGCGACATTATGCTTGCACGCAGATTCGCCGCGTCACTGTTGTTCCCATACAGGATATACTCAATCTGATAAGCGAGGCATCCTCCCTCCTTCACCTCCGCGTAATTCCCGCACATTTTCATCAGGTACTCGCCGTAAATCAGCTCGTCCGTCAATCCATTTGGAGGTGCCGTTCCCTCACGCAGGCCGCAGCCGCGATTCACTCTTCCGGACCGCATTCGCTCGGAGAGATACTCGCTCTTGTCTACTACCGCTCCCGACACGGAAGCTCCCCTTGGAAGCACCAGATAAAGCATCCCGTCTCCCAAAAGCGAATCCACTGTATCCGACAACCCCTGATAAGAAAAGCCCTCCTCACTCTCATCGTTGTATTCTATGATTTCATGTGCCGCCAACGCCTCCTCAAGCGCTTCCTTCTGCTGTATGGTCTCTGCTGCCACATCCTTTATATTCAGCGCGTTTCCCTCCACAATATCCAGGTGGTCTTTCACCGCGGAAATCAAATCACCTCCGTAAGCGGCCTTCATATACGCAATGGCCTGCGCCTTCCATACGGCGCCATTCTCATCGCTTGCGTAGGAAACCTCTTCTATCTCCAGATAGGGATTGCTCAGCTTCAAAAGCGTCGTTGCTCCGGCCATATTCAGACTTTTATCGGGATCCATATTCTGCTCCATATACGCCTTTAACCGGCTCTCCAGTCTTCCTACACCGCCAAATCCTGTCCCATAGGAGGTATCAATAAAGAATAATTCGTATTGGTTGAGCACCTCTCTGTTATATTCCGCAAACACGGAATCCATTGCCAAATCCGCTACCAAATCCGACTGCGCCCTTGCGGCGCCTGCCGCCGCACCCTGTATCAGAGCCAAAAGCAGCGACAG
The DNA here is from genome assembly GCA_947178465.1 of uncultured Lachnospiraceae bacterium. GTDB lineage: Bacteria > Bacillota > Clostridia > Lachnospirales > Lachnospiraceae > COE1. The sequence goes on from CAMWYL010000020.1 coordinate 8,949, forward strand.
AACAATCGCAAACACAAGCGACAGATATACGGTGAGATATGCTCCCTCCGTCTCCCTAAATCGCGTTTGCATTTGTGGTGACTTTCTTTAATATGGTGTTTACGACGGAGGTAATCTGCTTCTTGAATATCGCGACCAACGCAATCAAAACCACGATTATAAGGATAATCTCCACTGTTCCCATTCCGTCCTCTTCTCTGATAAAGCTCTTTAAATTTCTCATAAATTCTCCTCTCTTTTTGTTAAAAATAACTTGTAAATGCCGGTATCATAATGATTACCATAATCATACACAGCATCAGCATCATGGGCGCAAGCAGCTTTGTTCCTGCCTTCTCCCCGAGCGATCTTGCAGTGTGCTTCCGCTCTTCAAAGGAATTCTCTGCTTCCTCTCTTAAAAGCGCCGCAAGATTCGCACTGCCCTTTCTGACGTTCTGCGACAGCATGGTTGCAAGCTTGTTGTAGCTCGCACTGCGGCACCGTCTTCCGAAATGCTCATAAGCTTTTGTCTGTGACACGCCGCTATCCATCTCATGGAGCATCAGCAGCATTTCCTCATAGGCATATCGTTTTTCCTTTGTCTCCCTTTTCCTAATAAGATAGTCTGCCGCAACCTTTCTCCATGCACCTGCCACGGTCATTCCCGCACCGATCAGCAGAGCCAATGCGCTTACCAGCTCAGGATAATCAAGGCGCATCTGTGCTTCTCTGTCTGCCACCTGCTTATGCAGGTCCTGATCTTTTCCAAGATACAAAAGTACTGTCAAAATTGGCGTCAATACTAATAAAATCAAACCATTATGACTCCTTTTACCGCTCCAACGGAGGGACTTTCCGTCTATTTCCGACGGAAGTGTCATAAATTTTTCCTGCCTGCTCTCCTGCTCGGCCTCGTTTATCCGACGTGCAAGCATCTCTGCCTTTCCCGGCTGTAACGCTTTTGTGTGTACATAGCAGGGAAGCACCTGCGAAACCTGAAAATCTCCATGGCTGATTTCCGCCGTAAGCTCTACGAGTTGCGGACTTTCTAATATATCCTGTACGAGTCTTCCTTCATAATCTATGTATGCTTCCTCTGTCAGCCATTCCACAGTAAAGGGATACCCACTGATACCATCAACCAAATTCAAGTCATACGTTATCTCGTCAAAGCTCTCGTTTTGTCCGAGCACGCACTCCTCCAAAAGCGGCAGAAATGTTTTCAGGCTGTCCTCCAGCTCTTGCTGTGTGTATGCCTTTTCCTCCAGCTCCAGTACAAGTTCGACGGTTTCCTCCGTGTCGCTTGCCACCAACGCCACGCTTTTTGTGCCTTCCCCATATGCGTTACGCGCCAATCTGTTTTCCATAATCTGCGCATCAAACCCTTCCTTTGCCCATACGATCAGGGACAATAGGATGCCGCCCAGCAGAACCATGCAGCAAAGGGAGAGCTTTTTCACTACATATTCTTTCTGTCGCTCTCTTGTACTGCCCTCCGGCTCCAGTGTCTGCAGATCCTGATATACCGCAATATTATACAAAATTCTGTTTGGCTTTTTCGGCATTTTTTCCAACATGTTGTACAGCTCTCGCGCCAGTCTGTCGCTCACCTTATCACCTCCTTTCATATACCCTCAAAGAATATCCGCATCTTGCTCCGCTGTCCCGCAAACCCGCACTTTATATCTCAATATTCAATATTTTCTCGGACAACAGACACGCTGCCGCATAGATTCCAAGCCCCGCCGTCATGGTGAGCCACCCGAACAGATTGTGGTAAAGGCTCTCAAAATATCCCTTTGACGTGATGGAAATGTAGAATACGATAAAAAACGGGATATACCGCATAATTGTCAGCTCCAGCTTCTTTTCACTCATTACCGTCTGTATCTCACGCCGTACCTCTTGTTTTTCGCTGATTATCTGCACCGTGTTCGCGATAACGGCCCGCAGCTCGCCGCCGCTTCTCTTTGCGATCTGAAAAACATCCGCAAAGTCACTGATATCCCTGACACCGCTGCGCGTCGCCAGATTCATCAAAATATCCTCGAGCTGCTCGTTGTTATCCAACCGCCTGATCAACAGCTTCAGCTCCTCTGCCATCAGCGACGCTTTCCCATATAACAGCACGATATCCCGGACGGCCTCCCGAAAGGCATTTTCCACGCTGTAACCCGCCTGTAAATTTGACGAGACGCTTAAAATCACCTCTCTGAATTCGCTTTCCAACCGCTGCTTTCGCTGCCTGCACAGCGCTGCTCTTTTCTTTTTCAGGGAAAGCGCCGACAACGGCATCAGCAGAAGCCACGCAAGAACACTGTCATAAAACAGATACGCTGTCATCCCCATAAAAAGCATTTGGCGAATAATCTGCGCCACCAGTTCTCTCTTACTGAAGGCATACTCCCTGTAATCCGTTACCGGCGGTACTCTGCTCCTCTGTTTCAAGCGCTGTCACCTCCTCTCTCCATGTAAGTCCCGCTGCCGAAAGCTTGTCCGTGTGCATCAGCGGACTTATATATTGCAACTCACCGAGAATCATCCCGCTTTCCTCTCCCTTCTCCAGAAACCGGTATAGCGGTCGGGTATGGATCTCCTCATCCTCATATCCTGTTACCTCCACAATTTCCAACACCCGTCGCGACTTATCGCGCAGTCTTCCCAGATGCACGATAATATCCACACCCGCGGCGATTTGCCTTCTCACTGCCGCAAGCGGTAAATCCATCCCCATCAGCGTCATTGTCTCAAGCCGCATCAGCATGTCTCTTGCGGAATTTGCATGACCGGTGCTCAAAGAGCCGTCATGTCCTGTATTAAGCGCCTGAAGCATATCTATCGCCTCACCTCCGCGCACTTCGCCGACAATAATTCTGTCCGGTCTCATACGAAGACTTGAGCGAATCAAATCCCGCATGCTGATAGCCCTGGTACCCTCCATGGTCGCGTTGCGTGTCTCAAGCCGCACCAAATTGGGAAGCCCCTGTAGCTGCAGCTCCGCCGAATCTTCGATTGTAATAACTCTTTCTTTTGAAGGAATATACTGCGATAATGCATTTAGAAAGGTGGTTTTTCCGGAACCGGTTCCACCGCTTATGAAAATGTTATAGCCCGCAATGACAAGCTTTTCCAGATCAGCCGCTGCCTCCCTGCTGACGGAGCCAAACGACATCAGGTCCTCCATGGAAATCGGCGTATCCCGAAATCTCCGAATGGTCACAATCGGGCCGTTCAGCGCTACCGGTGCGAGCACGATGTTCACACGTGCTCCATTTTCCAGCCGCGCATCCGCTATTGGAGATGCCTCATTTACGGTTCTGTTACACTTTGCCACGATTTTCTGTATGACATCCTCGAGCTTTTCTTTTGTTTCAAATTTCTTTTCCCATTGCCGGATACGACCGGCCTTTTCGATAAAGATATTGTCCGTTCCGTTTATCATAATCTCGGTTATGTCATCAGAATCGATAAGCTCCTGTAAAATATCCATTTTTCTGATAGCATGAAAAATACTTTTTCCAAGCTCTTGTCGCTCCGCGAGAGAAAGGGCATTTCTTCTGCCAAAACTGACAATTATGTCATCTATAATTTCCTGTATCTCATCGTCCGACACTTCTCTGGACAAATCAATCTTTTCCCGCACCTGTGCGCTGATTTCACACCGGCACTGCTCATAGCGTTCACTCCTGTTCATCTTCCTGCAATATACTCCTCATATGCGCACCGATTATTGACACGGACAGCCCTTCCAAATCCGCGCTGCACGCGTCCCAATCACTGCGAAAGTCAACAACCCTCGTCTTTTCGATAATTCTTCCGTACTGCTTTGCAAGCAGCAGGCTATGGTACTGATTAAATGCGGAACGGGAGCGCACCGATGCCTGATCCGTTACCACATACACGCGGTCGCTTCTGTCAAGAATATGATAAAATCCCTGACATACCTCAGTTAAATCGACCACCACCTGCGTATAATTCCCGTTGCACAGAAGCACATCCAGCACCCTTTTCCAATCCTCCTCCGCAATATTTCTCAAGTCGGCATAATCCAGAGCGGGCGGCAAATAATCCACTCCATGAAGCGTTCTCTTAATGCCCTCCAGCTTGTATAGGAGCTTGTCCGAATGCTTAAGAACAAAATACATAAAGTCCGTTATATCGGAATCGTATTTTATCTGTAAAAGCTCCTCAAATCCTGAGAATGCGGATAAATTCAAATACAGCACGCGCTCTCCTCTGTCAGCAAGCAGCTCACTCGCGCAAAACGCCGCTGCGGTTTGTCCGCAATGTCTGTCTGGGGAGAAAAAGCTGATCAGCCTTGCTTTGCCTTTTTGTCCTGCCACCAGACCGAAAGCGCCCTCTTCAAGCGAAAATTCGTCAAGCACCTGACCAATCAGCGCGCTCATCGACTGATATTTTGATATGGCGCTGTGCTCCCGGATTCCACTCAGGCCATTCTCCAAAAGAATAAATATCTTTCGGGCATTTACCTTCTCAATGGCCGCGTCATAGGTACTCTCGCCCACCAGCAGAATCTCAAAGCCCGTCTCCTCGCTCGCCTCGACTGCCTGGTAAACTGAGCTGAATACCAGAATTTCAAAGCCCGCAGGCTTTTTCTTTAACAGATAGGACTGCAAAGTCTCCAGATATTGCACGTCCTTATCACAGATTGCCAATTGTCTTTCCTTCATATATCGAATCCTACTCCTCTCTCATACACTTGCACCGTATGTCGTTATCCGTAAACGCCCGCGCACAGCAGCAGCAAACTTACAAACGCAGGGACAGATACTCTTATCACATTTGCCGCCCTTGTGTTATCCGTCTCATAGGAGTCCAACACACCTGTGACGGCAGCCTTCTTTATGTATTGCATCAGATAAATAAAACGTCCTCTGCTCTCCCTGACACACACTATTTTGATAACTGATGCAGCTCCCGCAAGCAGCATTGTTACGAATATATAAGAAAACAGCCGCGAGCCTTGCAGATAAAAAGCAGTCATCATTAAGAGCTTAATGTCTCCGGCACCAAGTCCCTTAATCAGATAAAACGGATACAGCACTGCAAAAATCGCCGCTCCCTGACATACTGCCGTCAAAATATCCTCCACCGGGCAGCTCCCACATTTCAGAACAAGCCCTGCCAAGCTGCCTGCCGCAATACAGGCATTTGGAATCCTGTAGCACCGCAAATCCATAAAAACGGCTACAAGAAATACACCTATCAGAATCTCCAAGCTTCACCTGCCTTTCTTCTATGAATAATTTTAGAAATACATTTTAGGGATATATTTTATATTAGATTTGGAAGTCTTGCCGGATACCGGCGAGAATACAGGTACGATAGAATTGTGTACCTGACATTTTTTGATTATAACAGAAAAAGAAAACTTGTCCACTCGAAATGTAAAAATTCAAACAACTATTTTTGTTTTGTGAATTTTTACCAATTTGGACCGACGATATCGTCAATATCTTTAGAAATATTTTTATGAATAATTCCCGATTCCCACACCTATACTAGTATAAAGCTTCCTCCCACACCGGGAAGTGCAACTCCGCTATCAAACATATCTCTGAAAGGACAGCCTATGAAAACATATTTCAGCCTCAAGCGATTTTTAAAGCCTACCCAAGAACCAACGGAACCCGAAAAGCCTCTGCTGACCCCTCGTGAGAAGCTTTTGGACGACATCGAAAAAACGCAGCATGCCCTCGAAGTTGCATACTGCGGTTTTGATAATGTCACTGATCCGGATCTGATTGACTGCTATATTTATGAGGTAAACTCCGCACTCAAACGCTATCGATTTCTCCTACAGCAGGCGGAGCACATGCAGAGTCTCGAGGACGCAAACAACTCCCCTGAGAGTCTTTTTGTAGAGCATGAGCTGGTATCTCAGCTTTGTCCTATACCCGGAAGCCTCTCTCTGCATCATAATTAGCAAGATTTTCATTAATATCCGTCCTACCATAAGTAATGCCGGCATATACATCCTGAATATTGTCCATCAACGGCGGCGACGTATCCATCCTGCTGACGGTGTCGAACGTATCATGGAGCTTTGTAAAGATGGCCCGCAGCGCATCAATATGCTCTGCTTTGTTTCCAAAAATATCCGCTGCAAGCGTTCTGTCTGCAAAGCAGTAGATGGAAAACAGATTTTTGGAGATTTCATATTCAAAATTCAGGCTTTCACGCAGTTCCCCGATGCACTCGCGCGCCGTTTGCAGGTTCCTGCAAAATTCCTCCGAATCCTCCCGGCGGTACGCAGTCTGCGCATCCTCCAGGTATACCAGAAGCATTTCATACAGGATTACGATAAGTTGGGTACTGTTCGCATGTGTAATGCGTCTTGTGAACATTTGCTTGGTATCCTTATCCATAATTCCTTAACCTTTCCCGTCAAAACATATATCTGCATTCACGCTTTTCCATACTACTCATCCGAAAATCGTCGCTACCAAGTGACGATTTTTTATGCTATAGGAAATTGCGGCAGCATATATCACTCAAACAAAAAGCGGAGCTTTTTGTAATCGAGTGCGCCGGCACTCGATTTTTTTACTGCAACAGCTGTAATACCTGCTGTGGCCGTTCATTCGACTGCGCAAGCATCGCCGTGGACGCCTGTACAAGCACCTGAACCGTTGTATACTCCGTCATTTCCTCAGCCATATCAACATCCATAATTCGCGCATATGCAGCCGTCATATTCTCCTCTGAGGTATCCAAATTTGTGACAGCGCGCTCAAGCCGGTTGGTGTATGCGCCAATCTTCGCCCGTACCCCGGAAAGCATGTTAATTGCATTGCTAATCAATTCTATCGCATTTGTAGCCTTATCCTGTGTCGTCACCTCAAGTCCATCCACGCCCAGATTAATCGTGTTCAATGCCGGAATATCTACCTTAAGGATCTGCCCTTCATTAGCGCCTACCTGTATAACCATAGGTCCCATGCCTGTCATATCCAGAGAAAGCTCTGTACCGTTACCTCCAACCACATAAGTTGTTTCCACGGTTTCTATTGTTTGGGTAAGTGTGCCCGGTGCGTCTCCGTTGCTGAAATCAATATCTATTGTGTTTGTAGTCACATTCCCTTTATTATCCGTTACATCCACTGTCAGCAGGCAGTGCCCGGGTGTAGTGGTCGTATCTGTGTTTGTAACCTCCAACTTCCAATCCTCCGGAACCGCATTCTCTCCGAATTTTATATTGATGCGGTCCGGATGCCGAAGCTCAACATCAACAGGTGTCGCAGCGTTTCCGTCAGCATCCTTAATATCGCTCAAAACCGTAAGTTCATCAATAATATAGCTGATTCCGCTATCATCCTTCACGCCGACATTTTCATAGACATTGGCCGTGTAGGTGCGCGAGGTTGTCGTCGTATTGATTCCTGTGTCAACATATTCCCTGTTGTTCAACGACAGCTTGACTTCAAAGTTATTCTCCGCCTTGATAATAATGTTCTCATCGTCAAGCGTTACCTTGGAGCCATCCGGAAAGCCCTGACAGCCGTCATATTCCTTCGGATCCGTAGCCGCCTGCTTCCTCTGCGCAAGCTCACTCTTTGTCACCAATGCATTCTGCACATCATCCGCGCTGCTCGCCTCATACCGCCTGTTTGTCCTTACCTGATCCTCCTCGTCGTCATAGGTGATGGTCTCGTCATAGCAGCAATAAGTAATGGCTTCAATATTGTATACACCGGTGGTAACACCGTCCTCATAGGACATTACCGTAATATTCTCTGTGTTTGTATAACCCTTATACGCAAACGTACCGTCCAGAAGGTTCTGTGCGTTAAACTGCGTCGTATCCGCAATTCTGTCGATTTCCGCTACCAATTGATCAATTTCCTTCTGTATCTGTGCTCTGTCCGAATTTGCATTGGTACCGTTCGCGGACTGAATTGCCAACTCATTCATTCTCTGCAAAATATCATGGATCTCCGACATTGCGCCGTCTGCCGTGTTTACCACGGATATACCGTCGTTTGCATTCTGGTTTGCGCGCTGCATACTCTTAATCTGCGCATTCAGCTTTCGTGAAATGGCAAGCCCCGCCGCATCATCAGAGCCCTTGTTAATCTTATATCCGCTTGAAAGCCGTTGAATGGATTTTGTCAGCCGCATATCATTATTATTGGCAGCATTCTTTGCTACGATTGATGAAATATTGTAATTGATTCTCATTGAAATCTCCTTCCGTTTATAAGCCTTTTAGCGCCTTTATGAACGCCTTTGCCGTCTGATAGAGCTCGCTGGTTGAGAGGGCCTCCCCGCTGTCTGCGCTGCCGGCCCTGTCCTGTCCGAACCTGCGCAAATCAACATCTTTTGACTGTACCATGCTCACGATAATCTGCTTATCGCTGCCCAGCTCCTCCCGCATTGCGCGGTCTGCCTCTTCCAACTCATACTTTTCCTGACGGTTTTCATAAACCACCATTCCGGAAATGTATTCTTTCCTTACCTCAAACTCCGCCGCAACCTTTCCAAGTGATTCTGTATCAAGCGTAATCGCAACCTTTCCGGCCTGCGCCGCATTGTGATATATTTTCAGGTTTATGGAGGTCATCTCTCCCTTAATCTCCATGGGAAGCTCGTAATTCTCCTCCCATGCAAGGCTTCCCGCCAAGGCAAGCCCCTTGTAAAGTGATTGCGCCGCCTTCACATCAATCGCGGAAACGCCCTCTTGGTAAGTCATGCGCTCTACGGCCCTGTTCGCCGCCTCAACAAGCTCCTGATAACTTCGGCCTGCGCTTTCGGCATCCGTAAGGTTCTCTATAACATTGTCCGCCGCTTCTGTAAGCGCTTTGTTTTCCGGTGTATCCGTATCCGCATCATCATTATCCGCGGTATCTGTCTGCTG
>CAMWYL010000021.1 GCA_947178465.1 uncultured Lachnospiraceae bacterium
TCTCAATACTGTTCGCCTCCTTCAGCACCGGAAAATAGCCCGCCACACAACCGAATTGCAGATTATTCTCCGCCTCCGTAAACCATTTCAGAAATTCCACCGAAGCATACTCGTGCTTCTTATCGGACTTGCTGACCACCATGCCCGCGCCCTGCTGTACGGCATACCGCTGCCCGCCCTCAAACACCGGCGCCGCCATCACGATATAGTCGATGGCATAGCTCGTATCGTCCAGTTCTACCTGGTTGGGAAAATACATGGCGGAAGTCGTAGATCCCGTATAAGCGATAAGGTCACCTGTCTTCACGTCGTCGGAGCGGAAGGAACCGTATGCCCCAAAATAGCCCTTCACCATAGGAACATAATAATTCTCCCAGAGACGACGCAACTCCTCCTTCGGTACATTCAGAGTCAACTGCCCATTCTCTACCTCAAAAATCTCCACGCCCAACTGCTGCATTCCGATAATAAAATAATTTGCCATGGCATCTCTACCGTAGAACGCCCTACCGTCATTCCTGATGTCGGGCGTCTGACTGTCCGTCCATTCATAGTAGGCCTGCGCGGTAGCTGTCACACCTTCTATGGTCTTTAAGTCGTCAAGGGACACCCCTGTCGCTTCCGCAAAGGGCTCCCAATCGGTCTTGTTAATCATCATAATCTCCGTGGACTTCGCCGTGGGAAAAATCCTCAGTGTATCGTCAGCCGCAATGCGGCCCTCCTCAATATAAGAATCTACATAACACTCCAGCTCCCTATCACTGAGATAGTCGGAGAGGTTTGCCAACGCGCCGGACTGCTCTACCTCATAAGCTGTATCCGCATAAGAGGAGAAAATATCCGGCATCGCATCCGCTCCTACCTTTCCGCTAATCGAATCCCGCACCGCCGTCTCCAAATCCGAAACGGAGCCTTGGCCGTAGCTTTGTACATAAATCCCCTTTTCCCTGCCGACCGTAGCATTGAACTCGTCCACCAAAACGTCAAACGCGGCCTGCTGGGAACCGTTATAATAATGCCATACCGTCAGGGATACTGGATTCCCCGGGTCGAGCGGACTCTTATCTCCGCATCCGGTCAAAGCAAATGTCATTATTCCTGCCAAACATAAGCCTTTCACAAACCTTTCTATATACTTCATATGTTGATTTTTCCTTCCATATTCGCCTTTCTACTATTTTCTTCATTGTAGCACACCCTATCCGCATTTTCAACAAAGGCAGGTCGTTTACCTTGACATAATTTGTTCAAATTGCGACAAAAAACACAATCTTTACAGCTTGCGTTCAAAAAATTATTCATATTTCTCCTGCAACGGCTTAAACATCTTTTAAAGATTTTATAGCAAATTTTAAGAAATAGCAAAAGATTTCTTTAAGAAATCAGATGTATAATGTATATTAGAAGAAAGAGGAGGCACTATTATATGAACCGGATCATTCCCAAAAGCATGCGGATACCACTCTTACTGGCAGTTATCTTTAACGGCATAACCTACTACGGCGCGCGGCTTCTGAACGCCGGCCGGCTTCACTACAATCTTTCAAATACCTTGGACGACCGGATACCTTTCATGCCATGGACCGTTTCCATATATATAGGATGCTATATATTCTGGATTGCAAACTATATAATCGGATGCCGGCAACAAAAAGAAGAGGCGTTTCGCTTTATCAGTGCGGACTTCGCGGCAAAGGCCGTATGCCTTGTATGCTTTCTAATGCTTCCGACCACCAATACCAGACCGATTTTCGAAGGGAACTCTGTCTGGGAGGAAGCCATGCGGACGCTATATCACGCGGACGCGGCGGATAACCTTTTTCCCTCCATACACTGCCTGACAAGCTGGTTCTGCTTTATCGCAGTCCGGAGAAACCCCAAAATACGGAAATGGTATAAGACGGTATCTGCCCTGACAGCAGTAAGCATTTGTATCTCCACGCTTACAACAAAACAGCATGTACTGATTGACGTCATCGCGGGAATCGCGCTTGCAGAAGGAAGCTATCTGTTCGTGGACAAAAGCGGTTTCTCAAAACGATATATGCGCATCCTGTCCAAAACGCTGCCTAAACCGGAAAGGAAGGAGAATCTTTTTGAGTAACGAATTTTCAAATAAAAATTTCCGTTCTAAAAAAATAAAAATCGGAGCAATAGCAATAGCCGTTGTTTTTTTTCTGATTTTGGCAAAACAGTTTTTTAACCACAAATTTGCTTCCGTAGAGGATTTGCAGAATTACATGAAGCAGTTTGGTATTGCCGCACCTTTGATACTTACCGTGTTTCAGGCATTTCAGGTCGTGGTGCCGGTACTGCCGGGATATCTGGGCTGTGCCGCGGGAGCCATTGCCTTTGGCAGCACCACCGGCTTCCTGTGCAATTACATCGGTATCAGTCTTGGCTCCATTATCGCTTACTTTCTGGCACGGAAATATGGAATCGACATTATCCTTGCAATGTTTCCCCAGAAACAGTATGAAAAGTGGAGCAAACGGCTGGAAAAGAGCAAGTCATATGCCCGGTTTCTCTTTATCGCAACCCTGCTGCCATTATTCCCTGATGATTTCTTATGCTATTTTTCCGGGCTGATTAACATGGACAGCAAACGATTCATATGGATTATTATTCTCGGAAAACCATGGTGCATTCTTGCCTACAGCCTTGCATTCGGACTGATAAAATAAAGGAGGAAAAAGATGAACAAAAAACCGCTTGGATATTATGATTACACAGTAATCCTTACATACTGTGGTGCCCTGTCCGCCTTCTGCGGTATCCTGTGGGTCGTTGGGCAAAGCTATTGGGAAGCTCTGTTCTGCCTGATGCTGTCGGGTATCTGTGATATGTTTGACGGGGCAGTCGCATCGACAAAGGTAAGAACCGTCAATGAAAAACGCTTTGGCATTCAGATTGATTCGATGAGCGACCTGATAAGTTTTGGTATATTACCGGCCGTTTTCGTCTATATGCTTTCCGATAAAAATGCATTGATTGGCATTATTTGCGCTGTATTTGTTCTGTGCGCACTGATACGACTGTCCTATTTTAATGTATTGGAGGAAGAACGCCAACATCAGACCACAGAAAGCAGAAAAAGCTATCTGGGACTTCCAGTAACTACAATCGCCATACTGCTGCCGCTTTTTTATCTCTTCTATGATTACAGACAGCGCAGGATATTTATATGTTTTCCAATTCTTCTGATTCTTATGGGAGTCGGCTTCCTTCTGCCAATTAAAATCAGGAAACCGAATTTTCCGGGAAAGCTGTGTCTTATCCTTTTGGGACTTTTTGAGGCATTGGGAATGATACTTTTTATAGGATGGGGGTCCGTATGAAAGATTCTTTTGTCTTATGGTTTCTATATCGAACTATTTTGGGAAGGGCGCTCTTAAAGCTGCTGATACAGCCAGGCGTATCTAAAGCCGCAGGATATTTCCTTTCTTCTAAGATCTCCGGCCGGTTGGTTCCGTATTACATCCGCAGACATAACATCGACATGCGCGGCATTGTTGCCCCGCCGGAGGGCTTTTCTTCCTTCAACGCTTTTTTTACCAGAAAGCGACTGCCAGAGCATCTTGATTTGTCCCACGGAAATCTGATCAGTCCCTGCGACGGCCTGCTGACTTTGTTAAAAATCCAAAACAGCACGATTTTTGGTATAAAACAAACGCACTATTCCCTTGAAGATTTGCTGAAGGACCCCACACTCGCCATGAAATTTAAGGAAGGAACGGCGCTTATCTTTCGCTTAACACCTGCACATTATCACCGATACTGTTACGCAGTGGACGGTTTCGTCTGCCGCTCTCGGAAAATACGCGGAAAGCTGCATTGCGTCCGGCCCATCGCATTGCGCACGGTTCCCGTGTATACGCAAAACAGCAGAGAATATCAGATCATCCGAACCCATAACTTCGGAACCGTTATTCAAATGGAGGTCGGTGCTCTTTTGGTCGGCAAAATCAAGAACCACCATCTGCCCTCCGCAGAGCATGGCATCCATGCGGGAGAAGAAAAGGGATATTTTGAATTCGGCGGTTCTACCATTATCCTTCTGTTTCAAAGGGATGCTATCCGAATCCATGAGCATTTGTACGAAAAGCAGAACAGCAATGGTGAGATATCGGTGCATATGGGAGAACCGGTCGCGCAAGCCAACAAATCAACCTTCCCGCAGGAATAAAAGAACACAAAAGGGAGCCTCACGCATTTTGTGCAATGGCTCCTCTTTGTGTTCTTCTCACACCATATATTTACTGATTAGACAACGCACACAGCTCCGCAAGCATTTGCGGCAGCTTCGTCTCCATCTCCTCATCGGTGAACTGGCAGGTGCCGACCTTGTGGTGGCCGCCGCCGTTGTATTTCAGCATCAGACTGCCAACATCCATCGTCGCGGTACGGTTCATAATACTGTACCCGACTGCCGCCGAACAGCCCATCCCGCCACGACCGCTGACAATCCATGCGGATATATTCTGCTCCGGATACATGCTGTAGATCATAAAGCGGTTCCCTGTATAAATGGGATCTACCTTTCGCAGGTCAGAGATAATAACATTCCCCTCCACGCGCGTATTCTTCAGCACCATCTCCTTGAACTTCTCCGTCTGCTCGTTGTAAACTTCGATTCTCTCCTGCACATCGGGGAGCGCCAAAATCTCCTCTGTCGTCATAACGCGGCACGCCTCCAACAGCTTTTCCATCAACTGATAATTGGAAATGGAGAACTGCCTCCAGCGACCCAGGCCTGTTCTGGGATCCATCAGAAAGCCCACCAGTATCCATCCCTGAGGATTCATAACCTCGTCAGCCGTCAGATTTCCGGAATCAACCTTGTCTACCGCTTCCATCATATCGCCAAACTGCGGGAAACGCTCTTCCCCGCCGTAATACTCGTAAATGATTCTCGCGCAGGACGGCGTGATACGGCTCTCTCCCTTATATTTCCCTGCAAGCTGCAATCTCTCGTGCTCGCTGGAATGATGATCAAACCAAAGGCCGCAGCCCTCCACATAGGGTACATTTGCAAGGCAGTCATCCTCCGTTATCTCAACCAGACCATCCTGCAAATCCTTCGGATGCGCAAATTTCCAATGATCGATAATTCCTGCCTCCAGCAGCAACGCACCGCACACCAGACCGTCAAAATCAGAACGTGTTACTAATCTCACGTAAGCCCCCTCCTTTAATATGTATGATAAATTTATTGTATCACTTTTTTTGATACTTTTCCATAGCTATTAAAGGAAAGCTCATTACACCTCATCCGTGACCAGCTCCAACCATTCATTGGAGGTATTCTCTCCGGGAACCTCCACTGCCAAATGGGAGAACCAACTGTCCTTTGCCGCACCGTGCCAATGCTTCACCCCTGTCGGAATATTGACTACATCCCCCGGATGAAGCTCCTGCGCTTCCTTGCCCTCCTCCTGATAATATCCACGGCCTGCGACACAGACCAAAATCTGCCCGCCGCCCTTGTCAGCATGATGAATATGCCAGTTATTACGACACCCCGGTTCAAAGGTTACATTGAAGATACCAACCTGTGATGTGGAAAGCGGTGCAAGATAGCTCTGACCTGTAAAATATTGTGCAAATCCGTCATTCGGCGCGCCAATCGGGAATACCATCTCCGCGGCATGAGTAGCTTTCGCATCCTCTTCCGTTGTTTCTTCCTTCCAGACATCTTTTGCCAAACGGAACACGGCCCAGCCTTTCGGCCAGCCCACATAAAACGCGGCATGGGTAATAATCGCTGCAGCTTCTGCTCTGGTCACGCCATGTGCCTTTGCATTCTCCAGATGAAAAACCAGCGAGGAATCCGTGACGCCGGAGGAGATCAGCGCAACCATTGTTACGATGCAGCGTGTTTTCAAGTCAATCGCCGGATTATTCCAATTCTCCCCAAACAGAATATCATCATTAAAATGCGCAAACTCCGGTGCAAAATCGCCAAGCTGCGCCCTTCCTGCCGTCTGTACAATCTTTTCACTCATAACAATAATCTCCTTTTCTATACGAAGTCTTTACTTCTCAAACACCTTTGCCACCTCCGTTAACAGCTTCCGAATTTCCAAATGCTGCGGACAGACCTGTTCACATTTTCCACACTTGATACAATCGCCGGCCTTTCCGTGATTCTGCGTATGTACCTGCTCATAATAATAGTCGCTGTTCCAATCCTGATACTGCTGCTTTGCATTCATGTCCGCGAACAGATCGGGAATCAGTATTTTCTTAGGACATCCGTCAATACAGTACCGACAGGCGGTGCAGGAAATCAAATGCTGTGCCTTGAATATTCTGCAAACCTCGTCAATTGCAGCGTATTCCTTTTCATTTAACGGTTGAAAATCCGTCATATAGCTTAAATTGTCCTTCATCTGCTCTAAATTGCTCATGCCTGACAGTACCATGAACACCTGTGGGCAATTCGCCGCAAATCGAATTGCAACTCCGGCATTTCCGGATTTACCACCGTTTCCGGTTTTTCCGCCATCTAAATTCCTTAAAACCTTATCCGCATCCTTCGGCAGATTGATAAGGCTTCCCCCTTTGACCGGTTCCATAACCACTACGGGCTTGTTATGCTTTTCACATACCTCAAGACATTTTTTGCTCTGTACGCCGGGATCATCATAATCCACATAATTGAGCTGTATCTGTACCAGCTCCACCTCCGGATGCTCCGTCAAAATCATATCCAAATACTCTGCGCTGTCATGGAACGATAAACCGACATGACGGATTTTCCCCTCTGCCTTTAGCTCCTGCGCAATCTCATAGGCGTGGAATTTTTTATATTTCTCATAATTGACCTTTCCCTGCGCATGCATGAGATAATAGTCAAAATACTGTACGCCACAGGTTTCCAGCTGCTCTTCAAATACCTTCCGGATATCCTCCTCCGAATCGAAATAATTCATGGTAAGCTTATCCGTAATGGTAAAGCTGTCTCTCGAATAACGTTTTACCACACATTCCCGTATGGCCACCTCACTTTTGCCGCCAAGATAGCCCTTTGCCGTATCAAAATAAGTGAAACCGGCTTCCATAAAAGCATCCACCATGCGGTTGCATTCCTCAAAGTCAATCTCTCCGCCCTTCATCGGCAGCCGCATGCAGCCAAAGCCAAGCTTTTTATCGTTCTTTGCAAAATCTTCTGCCATAAAACACCTCCATTCTTATACATCCGGTTTCCATGGTTCATACCCGCCGTCTTTTAAGAATCTATCCATTTTTTCAATATCTCATCACATCTGTGAACGCTGCTGCCCTGAATTGCAAGTCCTTTTTTAATCACTGCGCCAGGACAGCACTTCTTCAGATCCGTCTCGCTTCTCCCCATTCCGCTCCCTTCATGGGTACAGACAGGGCGCACGGTCTTCCCTGTAAAATCAATCTGCTCCAATACCGTAAACATATGCATTGGCATTGTACCCCAATAATTGGGATACATTACCGTCACCAGATCATATTGGTCGAGATTCTGCGGCATCGCTTTTACCTTCGGGCGCGCTCCGGCATTTAAATCCTTCTTGGCCTGTTCAATACAGGTATTGTAATCCTCCGCATACGGCGTTTCCGGCTCCACCTTAAACAGTGTACCTCCTGTAGCGGCCGCTATCTTTTCCGCGACTACCTCCGTGTTCCCCTTGTCGATATATTTTAAGGAACCGCCAAAATAATTTTCTGCTGCTCTTGAAAAATACAAAATCAATTCCGCCATTGTTATCCTCCATTTGACCGCATGCTTGTGCGGGTTATTTTTCTTCATTACAATTATATTAGCTGTGTCTTTATAAATCAATTCGGTTTTTCAAGGAGATATAATAAGTTTTTCTTATACGAAAACACCATTCTAAGCCTCACTGCTTAAAACGGTGTTTCCTTTGTTTTCTTCATTTTACATTTCTATCAATTCATATTCCCGGCATCCAAAACCAAGTGCCGCGGCGGCTTCTATCGTATGAACTCCATTGCGCGACTCCACACGCTTTATAAAATGATCCCGTCCTCTGTCCTTTGATGCATAGATGAGGTCAAGGCATGCCTGATCAATGGCAATCGGGTCAAGAGATACCAAAATCCCGATGTCCTTCATACACGGATCCTCTGCCACCGCACAGCAGTCACAATCAACCGACAGATTCTTCATGACATTGACAAACACCATATTGCCCTTGAAATACTCCACCACGGACGAAGCGGCATCTGCCATGGATTCCAGAAACTTGTTCTGTTCAGTCCCGAAATTCCCCGCGTCACCGGCGCCGTGAATATACCCCTTTCCATAAGAGGATGCAACACCTATGGAAAGCTGCTTGATGGCGCCGCCAAAACCGCCCATCGGATGTCCCTTAAAATGGGAAAGTACCAACATGGCATCATAGTTTGCCACATTTTTTCCCACATAATTTTTCTTGATCTGACGCCCGTTAGGGATAGGAAGCTCAATATCCGGCCCCTCGGCATCCATTAAATCCACATCAAAATACGCATTCCAACCATGGTCCCTCAGCAGCTTCATGTGCTTGGGGGTCGTATTGCGCGCACCGGGATAAGCCGTATTACATTCCACAACGGTGCCATGCACATACTCCACCACGGGCTTCCAAAAATCCGGGCGCAGGAAATTCTGATTGCCCTCCTCCCCGGAATGAACCTTGACTGCGACTCGGCCTGTCAGCTCTTTCCCGGCTGACCGATAAAGCTCCACCACTTTCTCAGGAGTAATTTCCTTGGAAAAATATACCTTTGATTTCATAATCGACTCCTCCTTGACTTTTCAAATACAATTGTTTATGGGTTGTTTGCCATAATCCTAAAATAAAAAGCATTGAAACCATTCATTTTCAATGCTTTTAACGTTGGTGAGGTGACTTGAACACCCGATCTTCCGCTTAGGAGGCGGCTGCACTATCCACTGTGCTACACCAACTTGTATGAAAAATTCGCCAAGCGGCAAATCATTCAACTATAAAATTACAAAATCCAACTCAGCAATGTCCATGGTGACGTCCTTTGTTATGACTCCCATGATGTCCGCTCTGCCGGTTCGTGCTCGGATTATTGACGGCCTGCACCGGCTTCCCGTGCTCATGGCAATGATCGCAAATCCCGTCTGCATCTTCATCCACAAAATAGTCGCAAATCCCATTTGCATCTTCATCCGTATAGCAATGATTATCACAAATGCCGTCGCAGTCTTCATCCACAAAAGCATGATCGCCGCAAATGCCGTCGCAATCCTCATCCATAAAGCATTCTCCCATATTACAGCCGCTGATATGACACGTCTGCGGCGTCTCCTTTGCATAAACCGGAGCTGCCATAGCAAGCGCCATAACGAAAGAAAAACTTATACTTAACATTCTTTTCTTCATATATACCTCCCATTTTGCTTTGTCAAACGCCTTTACTGTTCTTGAAAACAATGATATTCTTTCCTATCCTATATTATCATTCCGATACAAATAATGCAACAGGAATATTATTTAATTATACCTTGCCTCACACCAGGTTGTCCGGAAAATTAATATATCCCTGCAGCCATACGACCCCCTTAAAGCGTCTGCCTGCACACGGCTCACCATATAAATCCGCGCTGTTGA
Source organism: uncultured Lachnospiraceae bacterium (assembly GCA_947178465.1). Lineage (GTDB taxonomy): Bacteria > Bacillota > Clostridia > Lachnospirales > Lachnospiraceae > COE1. Next base: position 9,624 of record CAMWYL010000021.1, read on the forward strand.
TGCAAACCTCCAGCATAAGCTCATTGCACTCCACCGTCATAAACACAATCTCCTCATCCGTAAGACGGTTCTTATCACTGCGTACCTCCACAATTTCCCCCAGAATGGAATACTGATCGCATTCCACGCCATACGGCATGAAATACGTGTCCACCAGACTAAACACATCCTCCTTCTGGATTTTACGCGATATCATGGTATAGGTATCCATGTCCTCCAGCGTCAGACTCTCTATCGCTTCCTCATCCCCGTTCCTCGCCTGTGTAAGAAGCCGATTCCGCTCATAGGACGCCTTTTTGATACGCTGCTTCTCCGATTCGTTTTTGATAATCGGCATCATAATCATTCCATCCGTTGATAATGCGCTCAAAGTCAAAGATGTCCCCTGTACCGGAAGCCGCCGCAACGCCTTGAGCCGCTTGTACATTACCATATTTTGCAGATAGAATATCAGCGACACCCCTACTTTGATATCATCACAAACGCCGGCATAGGATTCTTTCTCCGCATGCCGCTCAACCGTTACATCCTCATTCGAGCTGACATGCATACCTCTCAAATACGGAAAATAATATTCATACAAAAAGTTATTTTCCTCATCAAACTCGCCGCGCACGCAGATTCCCGCGCCATGCACAAAGTCCAGGAACAGCTCTGCATAAACTCTGTCGTTCTCATCCGCGGCAATGTCCCTGCCACATATATATTCCTTTTTCTTTTCCGCGCTGTCGGAACGGCGGCCGCTCAATATCGTATCCTCAACCACCTCGTTTACCAATTCCTGCAGCTCTTCTCTCGTACTGATTCTGCTAAAACCAATCGCCCTTAAATATCTGTGCACTTGGCACCATGCCTTTCTGATTTATTACCTTAATTCCGTCTTTCCGCCCATATACGGTTGCAAAACGGTAGGAATCCTCACGGAACCATCCGCCTGCAGATTATTTTCAAGGAAAGCAATCAACATTCTGGGCGGTGCCACTACCGTATTATTTAATGTATGGGCGAAATATTTTCCGTTTTCGCCGTTCACTCTTATCTTCAATCGTCTGGCCTGTGCATCCCCAAGGTTGGAACAGCTTCCCACCTCAAAATATTTCTTTTGACGCGGAGACCAAGCTTCCACATCAATGGACTTCACCTTTAAATCCGCCAGATCACCAGAACAGCACTCTAATGTGCGCACGGGAATATCCAGTGTACGGAACAAATCCACCGTGTTCTGCCATAATTTGTCAAACCACATCGGAGACTCCTCGGGTCTGCATACCACGATCATCTCCTGCTTTTCGAACTGATGTATCCTGTAAACGCCTCTCTCTTCAAGTCCGTGAGCGCCCTTTTCCTTCCGGAAGCAGGGTGAATAGCTTGTAAGCGTCTTGGGAAGCTCCGCCTCGGGAATAATCGTATCAATAAACCGCCCGATCATGGAATGCTCGCTGGTACCGATCAGATACAGGTCTTCGCCCTCAATCTTGTACATCATCGCATCCATCTCATCAAAGCTCATAACGCCGGTCACGACATTGCTCCGAATCATAAAGGGCGGCACACAATAAGTAAATCCCCTGTCAATCATAAAATCTCGCGCATATGTGATAACTGCGGAGTGAAGTCTGGCAATGTCTCCCATCAGATAATAGAAGCCGTTTCCCGCAACCTTTCTTGCGGCGTCCAAATCAATTCCGTTAAACCGTTCCATGATTTCCGTGTGATAAGGTATCTCAAAATCGGGAACTACGGGCTCACCGTATTTTTGAATCTCTACATTTTCCTCATCATTTTTGCCAATAGGAACACTCGGGTCAATAATATTCGGAATCGTCATCATAATCTTAGTGACCTTTTCACTAAGTTCCTTTTCTTTCTCGGCAAGCTCTTCCAAACGCTGTGCCTGTGCATTGACCTGCTTCTTAACCTCCTCAGCCTCTTCCTTTTTGCCCTGACCCATCAACGCGCCAATCTGCTTGGAAAGCTTATTGCGGTCTGCGCGGAGACTGTCTGCTTCCTGCTGTGTTTTCCGCGCCTCACTGTCAAGCGCGATTACCTCGTCCACCAAAGGAAGCTTGTGGTCCTGAAATTTCTTTTTGATGTTCTCCTTTACCACATCCGGATTTTCTCTCAAAAATTTAATGTCAATCATAACTTCTCCTCATTTCTGCGCGTTAAAATTCTCGCCTTTATTTAATCACTGACTGAATAACAACCGTCGTATCTTTTATCAAGTCCACAATCTTTTCACCTTGTATAACCTGTCCAAATTTATCCTCAACTATACGAAGTACCGGTCTTTCAGGGAAGTGTGCGTTCTGACGCATAACGATTGCCGTCTCGTTCTTGTTCGTTTTGACCCTTGAGCCAACCGGATAAACTGCTATCAGCTGCAAAAATGCCGCGACAATATCATCATCAAACCATATTCCGCTGTAATTTCTAATCAGGTTAATTGCTTCATGTACACGTACTCTTGCCTTTCCAACGCCGCAAATCAGTTCATCAAATTCATCGCATACGCTGACAATCTGTGTCATCCTCGAAACCAAATCCGTTCCAAGCGGGAAACCCGAACCGTCCTTATGCTCATGGTGATTCAGTACGATCTCCTTTGCGTTATCCGATAACCAATCCTCGTTCTTGATTGCGGTATAACCGTAAATGGAATGCTTCTTATATTCCTCCTGCTCCTTTGCGGGAAGCAGATTGATATCCTGATCCTCATATCTGACCACGAGATAGCGCAGTCCCAAATCATGTATCAATGAACTGACACTAATGTCGTAAACTTCTTTCTCAGATAACCCAAGCTTTAACGCAATCAATGTCGCAATCGTACATACCTGTAAGGAATGCTCATAGATATCCGCGCTTCGTTCCTTTACATCATATACCTTCTCGACAACTGCGTCATCTTCGAGAATATCCTCTATAATATTCTGTGCAGTCTCACTGAGCTTCTTCAGCCCCTCTGTCTTTTGGTATACATGAAGCTCCAAAATGTCCTTTATCTTGCTCTTGACCTGTTCCTGTACATCCTCCTTCAATATCGTGATCTCTTCCATGGGAAGCTTCGGACTCGCAGGCTTCTTTGTTTCCGCCTTCGGAGCCGGTGCCGGCTTTGGCGTAGCAGGCGCTTTTGGTGCTGCAGATGCATTTGGTGTTGGCTTTGGCGCAGCGGGCGCCTTTGGTGCTGCAGATGCATTTGGTGCTGACTTCGGTGCTGCTGCCGGCTTTGGCGCTGCTGCCGCTGTTTTCGGCGTTGACTTTGGTGCCGGAGCTTCTTCCTCTGCATCTTCCTCGATATATACCGTATAAATATCAAGCTCTCTGAGCTTTTCAATATATGGATCCTTGATCACCGTGCCCTTGCTGAGTACGACTGTATAATCCTCCAACAAGACATCACTCGCAATAACATTCCCATCCCTTAAATCTTCTACTGTAACCAGCTTCATAAACCCTGTTCCTGCCTTTCTCTTTTTACTTGGTATTCTTACTCCGCATTTGATATCGTACCGTTCACCGCATATTCAACCGCTGCTCTCTCCTCCTTACTCAAATCAATCTCGGAATCTCCGTTCTTAATCCGTTTCGTGTAGGAATAGCAGCCCTCCGAGCTGTGTACCGAGTTAATCAGAAATCCATTGTTGTTCCCGTCCAGCAATGCCAGTGCGAAACTCAGGTTTCCGCCCATCTCCTTAAAAGCATCATACTTTACAACCCCCATCTTTTGAAAGGCATCCTCATGCTTTTCAGACAATTCTTTAATATTCTTGCGATTTGTCTCAACACTCGTCTTGATATACCGGTTGTCCTCATAAAGTGTCATAATATCCTCCTCAAGACTGCTGCCATCCTTACCAAGCATAAACTTGTTATATTTCTTCTTAAATTTGCTAATCTGCACAAACGCGATTATCAGCAGAATCAGCAATACGACGCTGACGACAAGCAGTCCGAGCAGCAGATAACCGATATCAATACCGCCAAGACCTATACTGCTTAAAAAACTACTATTCATTGGTTTGCTCTCCTTTATCTTCGTTATATTCAATTAATTATTTATGGTAGACAGAAATTCCGTCAATCGGTCAAAATCATCGTTGGAATAAAATTCAATCTCTATTTTCCCTGCTCCATTCTTTCCCTTTGCGGTTATCTCCACCTTCCGGCTCATTTTCTCCTTCAGTCTGTTTTCGACCTCTTCATAGATATATTGAAGATTTTGCGGCAGCTTCTCCTCCGTTTTCTCCTTCTTCTCAGTCGGATTGAGCACGCTCTTTACCAGCTTCTCCACCTCACGTACACTCAGCTTCTCGTCAAAAATACGCTGCGCAAGCCGGAGCTGTACTTCTTCGTCCTCAATCGGAATCAGCGCACGGGCATGTCCGGTGGAAAGCATGTCGTCAATGATCATCTGCTGTACACCGTTGCATAACTTCAAAAGCCGCATACTGTTCGTAACCGTCGTCCGACTCTTGGATACCCGCTCCGCCACCTCGTCCTGCTTTAATTCAAATTCTTCCAACAGCCGCTTATAAGCCAATGCCTCTTCAATCGGATTCAAGTCCTCTCGCTGTATATTCTCTATCAACGAAATCTCTACGATTTCCCGCTCCGTATAATTCTTGATAATAACCGGAACTTCCTTCAAGCCGGCAAGCTTTGCCGCACGCCATCTGCGCTCCCCGGCGATAATCTCATAATAGCTCTTCCTGTCCTGTACCAATATCGGCTGTAAAAGTCCAAACTGCTTTATTGAATCCGCCAGCTCCTGTAACGCGTCCTCATTAAAATCTTTACGTGGCTGTTCCCTGTTCGGCTCAACCTTCGTAATCTTTACCATCGTTTCCGCTTGATCCAAAGCCTCGTTCTCACTCGGATTTTTATTCTCAGGACTTTTCTCCGTCGGTGGAATCAGGCTGTCTATTCCTTTTCCCAATCCCTTTCCTAATCCTCTTGCTGCCATTCTATTCTCCTTTTCCTTTAACCGATGACCTCGTCCGCCAATGCCATATAGCTTTCCGCGCCTGCGGACTTCGGATCATATAAATTAATCGGCTTTCCATAGCTGGGCGCTTCTGCCAATCTTATATTTCTCGGAATGATTGTTTTATAAATTTTCTGACTCAGATGCTCCTTCACATTGTCCACCACCTGAGCAGAAAGATTTGTACGGGAATCATACATGGTAAATACAACCCCCTCCATATCCAATTCAGGGTTCAGTCTTTCTTTTATGAGATTTACCGTATGTATCAATTGGCTCAATCCCTCCAGCGCATAATATTCACACTGAATTGGGACAAGAACAGAATCGGCTGCCGTCATGGCATTTACGGTCAGCAGACTAAGAGAGGGAGGACAATCTATGATAATAAAATCATATTTGTCCTTCACCCAATCCACTTCATTCTTCAGAATATATTCCTTCTTTTCAATACCGATCAATTCAATTTCGGCCGCCGCCAGATTTACATTAGAGGGTAAAATGGAAACATTCGGAATCACTTCCTTCAGAATACAGTCCTCAATAGAGCAATCGCCGAGTATCAGTTCATAGATCGTATTATCTATTTCATTTTTCTCGATGCCGTATCCGCTGGTCGTATTTCCCTGCGGGTCGATATCTATGACTAATACCTTTTTCCCCCTTGCGGCGATACACGCCGACAGGTTTATGGACGTGGTTGTTTTACCGACACCGCCCTTCTGATTTGCAATTGCAATTATCTTACCCATTTTAATCCTCCGTAGAAATCATTTACTTCCCTTATTGATTCTTAATAGTTGAATAATATTATACCACTATTATCCATCATATGCTATATTGTTTTTTGCTTTTTTGGATTTTGTGCCAACCGGTTAAATGATATGGAACCGATTGTATCATTTGTACATGTTGGTTAGCTTTACTTGCTTATGTTGTCTATAGGCAAATTGAGCTAACCGACATGACAGTTTGCTCAATAGGATAATTGTATGTTCTCATTTCTATTGGTTAAATATCATCATGGTATTGAAAATGTAATGGATTGGACATTGATTGTTATGTAGCAGAACCAAAGAGAATTATATTGGACTTGGCTTGTTGTTCGCGGGAATAAAACAGAAAATTTTTAGTGTACTGACCCATAAATAATTACAAAAAATATTATTCAATATATAGCGTATATAAAATCAAACACCAACAGATATTGTGGTAAAGTAAATATTGTAAATGTTTAATCAAAACCCCGCTGCGGACAATGGGTATTAAATATGTGGAGAGATTATTTTAAACCACAAAATATAGTGTATAGGTATAAAACAAACACTATTGTTACAATTTGCTTTCCCTGAGAACGTCTTAATCATTGTTTTGTTCTTTTACAATGTTTCACGTGAAACATTATAAGAAAATCTAAAATGTTATTGTTAACAAAACAATAGACAAAATCATAGAAAAGAAATAAATCATAAATTTATATACTAACCCCCATACTGCCTCCCGGCAGCACAAATTATTAATGGGAAGAACACTGTATTTTAGGCGTTCTTTTCACACTATTGGGAAAAACTTTTTCATACAGTAAACCATGTCCATCCATAGACGCTTGGTTTATTGCTTGCCGGAATAAAATATTTCTATTTTGAAGTTTTTCCATTTTAAGCATAATTGATTTCAGACAACAAATACACACAGACTGGAAAGCTGACATGATTTATTTTCACCTAAATGATGCGGAATAATTTTTCATCCCACTGAGCAAAAAGAAAGAAGATGCAGTGCAGTAACATTAATTACCGAAAACACAACAAATAAAAATTCAAACAAATCATTTTACAAAATATAAATGTGTCAGCACATCGGTAATTACTTATCCAATATCTTTTTTAGTATTTGAGAATACGCCTATCATTTCCAGACATTTTTTGTGAGTAATACCATCCTATTATATAATCCATAATATCTGCAAGAAAGTCATGTGAAAGATTATCTTCTAAACTACTATAATAATAAATCAGGGATTGATATTGATATACATCCTCTTTCTTTAAACCCAAAGCCTGTAGCCTGAGTAACATTTTGTAATTTTCTTATATATTGTGTTCATATGTTTCTTCTGTAACAAATAAAAAACGCAAGCTCGGCAGCTTGCGTTCAAAGAATTTGCTTTGCAAATTCTTTCTAAAATGATTTTGTTGTCGCAATTTTCTTCGCATAAACACAAGGTTCTTATTTGAGAAAAAAATTCTTCTCTGTTATCCATAATAATCCAATCCATTATAACCTAACAACTTCTTTTCAAAGAGTATAATACATAAATTTATTATTTTTCTTGAATCCAAAATCCGTATATAGCATTACTCCCATATCTGAAGCAGTTATTTGTACCACACCGCAACCATACTCCTTTGCTTCCTGAACAACTTTACCTAAAAGATTTTTTGCAATTCCCCTTCTGCGATATTGCTTATCTGTATACATACTTGATAATAATCCTATCTTTCCTGATGGACATCCATAATATGGTGGCTTTTCCACAAACGACATTCCGCTGGTGGCAATTATCCTGTCATCCTCTACTGCAATCCACGAAACAAAGCTGCCATCTGCCATGTGTTTCCGGTAATAATTTTCTAAATATGGACGCAAATCACAATTAGCAATTGCACCCTCCTCCTGTAACTGATTTATTCGTATATCTATAAACACTGATAAATCCTCCAATACCAGCTTTCTGTATTCTATCATACTCTCTCCTCCATCCCAAAAATGTTTCACGTGAAACATTTTAATAAAATTTTTCTCAAAAATATTTATGCAATATTATACCACTATATATTGTATAACGACTCCCAAAAAATACAATTTAAATTATTCCTGCACATGTCTCAGATATTTTCTAAGGAAGCGCTGATTAAATCAGCACTTCCTTAAAGCCTCCAGCGGATGCACACGGATTTGCAGAAGAATATGCCGCTTCGCAGCGCAAATCCGGTGCGGGAAACGCTTTAATCAGCGTTT
>CAMWYL010000022.1 GCA_947178465.1 uncultured Lachnospiraceae bacterium
TCTGAAAAGACTGTCAAACGCTGCTGTCGCAACAATTAAGCTGAGCATTACGCTTTCCATGTGCATTAATTTTATAGCAGTAACCTGTTCCGTATCAGGTATTTTAAATCCGACAACAGGTGCTTTGGTGCATAATGCAGGCTCTTGCTTCGTGGTTCTGATAGCAGTATTGCTCTATGACAGGAAATTTGAGTAAAGTGGTACCTCGCCTTTATGAAAAACATAGAAAATTTTCCCACAAGCGCTTTCGGATATGGTACAGTAGTAGACAGAGTGGAAGCAGTTGCGGATACATAGGAACCGTCGGAACAGGACGGGCTTAAGCAATGAGATGAGATAGGAGCACATATGAAGAATTTAACGTCGGGAAAACCCTTGAAATTAATACTTATTTTCGCGGTGCCGCTGTTTATCGGGCAGCTTTTTCAATTGTTTTACAGTCTTGTGGACACCCGCATTGTCGGGGAGACGTTGGGGGAGGCATCTCTGGCAGCGGTCGGCGCGACGACGACCTTGAGCGACATGCTGGTGGGGCTTTTGAATGGATTTACAAACGGAGCGGCGATTATCGTGGCATCCTGCTTTGGCGCAGGGAATGAGCAGTATATGAAGAAGGCAGCCGGCGGTACAGTGGTGCTTGGTGCGGGCTTTGCGGTTCTGATCAGCGTTTTGTGCCTTTTGTTTCTTTCGCCGATTTTACGGATTTTAAATATTGACGCGGATATTCTGGCGGAGGCAAGGAGCTATATCAGCGTGATTCTTGCGGGACTCTTGGCAGCGACGCTTTACAATATCTGTGCGGCGATTTTGCGTGCGGTAGGGGATTCGTTTACCCCGCTGATTTTTCTCATTATCGCCTCTTTCTTAAACATTTTTCTGGATTACCTGTTTATTCTGCAGTTCCATGCAGGAGTGGCGGGGGCCGCGTATGCGACGGTGATTTCACAGGCACTTTCGGCGCTGCTGTGCTTTCTGTATATGCGAAGGAAATATCCGCAGCTTGTCCTTGGCAGGGAGGATTTAAAGCCCTCGGCGGAGATTATCCGCAGGCTGTTGCCGACGGGAATTTCGATGGGCTTTATGGTGTCCTTTGTGAACTTGGGAACGGTGGCATTACAGACCAGCATCAATACATTCGGAACGAATATTATTGTGGCGCATACGGCCGCCCGGAAAGCGACTTCTATTTTCATGCTGCCGTTTTCGGTGCTGGGGACGACGCTGGCAACCTACTGCGGGCAAAACCTCGGCGCGGGAAAGTATTCCAGAATCAAGGCGGGAATTCGGGATACGGTGCTTCTGACCTTCGGTTGGTGTGTGTTGGTTATTCTGATGGCGTATACGCTGTCGCCGTACCTGATTCGAATGATTACCGCATCGGAGGAGAAGGAAATTATTGATACTGCGTCTCTGTATCTGCGGGTAAATACATCGTTTTATTTTGTGCCTGCCATAATCTGCCTGTTCCGCAACAGCATGCAGGGCTTTGGGGACAGCAGGACGCCGGTGTTCTCCAGCTCGCTGGAATTAATCGGAAAGGTTGCAATTGCGTTTTTTCTCGCGCCGGCAATCGGATATATGGGGATTATCGTGGCGGAGCCGATTGTGTGGTTTATTATGGTGATTCCGTTGATTGTAAATATGATGCGGAACCCGATATTTAAAAAGGAGGATGTAATATGACTTTCCCATTTGCGGACGCGCCGAATACGGCGGCACTGACCTGCTGTCATGTGATGGAAGGGCAAAAGCCCATATTGTATGTCTCGCATGATGAAGATGACGGTATGTGGCAGTTTTTGTGTGGGGGACAGCATGAGACAAGCGAAGGAAGGCTCGTGTCGCTACACGAGATATTTGTGCAGGATCCGTCCGTTGGGGAGCTGGTATATATGCCATGTGGTTATCATGCGGAGCGTGAGGCTGCGGACGCGCCGTGGCGTATTCAGAAAAAGGATATTGAGGGAGTGCTGCATATGGCGGAAATCCCGCACGAGACGGGGGAACTGAGGTTCCGTTATACAAGGCGGCTGTCGCCCGACGGTACGAAGTGGATTCGGGATGGGCGTTTTGAGGAATACTGTCAGAATGGTAATTTAGTGTCGGAAGGATACTATGAGGACGGTTTTGAGGAGGGCTATTGGAAGGATTACCACGATAACGGAAATATTGCCGCGGAGGGGGTATATTCCTGTGGAAAGGAAGTGGGAACATGGCGGTTTTATGACGAGCAGGGCAGGCTGGAAGAGGAAGAAACGTATGGGGATGCCTGAAAGCTACACAAATGTGATACAGTATCTTCCGGAAAACGCGGGGCTCCGATTTGGAAAACAGGAGGAGATTATGAAATTTATAAAGTATTATGATATCGGTTTAAATTTGTTTTGTAAACAGTTTCCTGATCCCGAAAAAGTAATTGAGGAAGCGGAAAATAATGAGGTAGGGTGCATTTTAACAGGAACGGACATTAAAGAAAGTAAGAAGATAAATGATTTTGTAAAGACACATGCGGCTTTCGGTACAGCCGGTATACATCCCCATAATGCAGATCGGGCAAAACAGGAAGATTTTCAGATTATTGAGCGGATTTTGTCGGAGAATGATAAAATGGTAGCTGTAGGAGAATGCGGACTGGATTATGACAGAATGTTTTCTGCGAAAGAGAATCAGATAAGATGCTTAGAAAAGCATATTGTTTTGGCGGAAAAACTTAACAAGCCGTTATTTCTGCATGAGCGTAGTGCGGCGGATGATTTCATAAAGAGATTTAAAAACCATCCGGATATTTGCAAAAAATCGGTCGTTCATTGTTTTACGGGTGGCAAAGCAACGTTGGACAAGTATCTTTCGATGGGCTTTTCTATTGGTATTACAGGATGGATCTGCGATGATCGGCGTGCAAAGGAATTACGTGATGCAGTACATATCATTCCATTGGAACGGATTTTGGTGGAGACGGATGCACCCTATTTGACACCGAAAAATGTTCTGGGGCTTGACAGGACAAATGTACCTCAAAATATTAAGTATGTTGTAAAAGATTTGGCGAAGTATATGAAGGTTCCGGAAGATATACTGATTGAAAACGCCGGGAAGAATACAGAGAGAATATTCCGGATAAATACTTGAAACTTTTGCACTCACACAAATCCGGAAGATAATCAATGATATCACAATGGAACAATATCACATTATTACAAGGGATTTTTGCCGGGTATAATAAGTTATGGTTTGTATTTATATAATGATACAAAGAATAAGAGCTTGGATGGTGAAATTGAAAAGTTAAAGTATATGGAATGCTGTTTTATATCATAAATGTTGAATGAACATCATATACTAAAGTGTACACTGTTGACATTGTGTGCACTTTTTGCTATGATGGAGGTATCAAAGGAGATGATGGATATGTTGATGGAACAGGCTACAACTGTAAGAAAAGAATGGAGTGCAGTTTGTGACAGTGTAATTCATGAAAAACCAAAATTTATAAAACGTACAAGAGATAAGATGTGGTTTTCTAATTTGGAAACAATATCTGAGATTTTAGAAGCATATCACTTTACTGCCATGAAATATATTGAAGAAGACGGTTCTGTTACATTATCTCTTAATGAAATTGATCTTGTGGAAAATGGAAAAAATGAGCAGGAGGCCAGATATAATCTTGGAAAATCCATATTGGAATATTCGCTTGATTATTATAATGAGTATGAAATGTATTCACACAGTCCTAATAGAAAGAAACACATTCCTTATATTTTTAAGGCGTTGATAATAGATAGTCCGGATAGAATAGGAGATATATTGCAATGCCAAGATGGAAAGAGCTAAAGAGATTTTGTGATAGGGATGGATGGGAGTTGTATAAGGATACGGATCATTATTTCTATCGGAAAACGGATGATGCCGGCAATATTAAATTGACAAAAGTTTCAAAAGGCTCCGGTGAGATTCGTCCGCATATGTGGAGAGAAATATTGAAGAAACAGTTACAAGTTACGCAAGAATATTTTAACAGTAAAATATAATATATTTATAAAAAAGATTATTTTAAGTATTGACTTTAATATTACAAAATGTTATTATTCTAACGTATTCATTTAGATTAATAAGCCGACTTGTTCCGCGAATCATTCCATTTGAATTGCAGAACAAGTCGTTTTTTGGTCTAATAAGTATCAGTTAAACAGTTTAATGGAGGTGCGTACTATGAACAACGGAGTAGTAAAGTGGTTTAATGCACAGAAGGGTTACGGCTTTATTACAAATGAAAGCACAAAGGAGGATGTATTCGTACATTTCTCAGCAATCGTATCAGACGGCTACAAGACACTCGAGGAGGGTCAGAAAGTTACGTTCGATATTGAGCAGGACCCGAAGAACAGCTCAAAGCTCAGAGCTGCAAACGTAACACTCGCGTAATCGAGAGAAGATTGGCTTTATATTAAGAATTGCGATAACAGTAGTGTACTTTGAATGCAGCCCCGTTGTATTTGTATGGTGCATCACATGACATATAGTCATTAGAAATGTTTGTTGTGATAAATATAAGCGATGTGTTTCAAGAAATAAAAGAGAGTTTTTAAAGGACAGTCCGCCTTATGATAAAAACATAAAGCGGGCTGTTCTTTTGATTCTGTCTCGGGACATGTATGTCAAAGCAGCTTATTGATTCTCTCCATAGCCTCAAGTGTATTTTCGCGGCTGCCAAACGAGGTAAGCCGGAAGAAATTCTGTCCGTTTTTGCCAAATCCTGCCCCGGGGGTGCCAACCACCTGCGCATTGGCTAACAGATAATCAAAGAAATCCCATGAATCCATGTGGTTCGGGCATTCAAACCAGATATATGGGGAGTTGATTCCGCCAAAATAGCGGATGCCCTTTCGCGCAAGCCCCTCTGCAATGATTTTTGCGTTCTCTTGATAATATTTCAGATTTTCCTTGCATTGCGCCATGCCCGATACGGAGAAGGCGGCAGCGGCGCCCTTCTGAACAATATAGGATACGCCGTTGAATTTGGTGGTCTGACGGCGGTTCCACATTGCGTTCAAGGACATTTCGGTGCCGGTTGAGGCGGTGAATTTTAAGTCCTTCGGGACGATGGTGTAGCCGCAGCGTGTACCGGTGAAGCCTGCTGTCTTGGAGAGAGAGCAGAACTCGATGGCGCACTTTTTCGCGTTTTCAATGGCGAAAATGCTGCGCGGGAGTGTCTCGTCCGTAACGAAGCACTCATATGCGGCATCAAAGAGAATGATGGCATCGTTTGCAAGCGCATAATTAACCCATTCAGTCAACTGCTCGCGGTTGTATGCGGCACCTGTCGGGTTATTTGGAGAACAGATATAGATGATGTCCGCGTGTACGTTGGCGTCGGGCATCGGCAGGAAGCCGTTCTCCGCGTTTGCGTCGATATATACGATATTTCTGCCGTTCATGATGTTCGTGTCCACATAAACCGGATATACGGGATCCGGTATCAGGATAACATTATCCCTGTCAAACAGGTCGGTAATGTTGCCGGTGTCGCTTTTGGCGCCGTCTGAGACAAACACCTCATTCGCTGCAATCGTGACGCCGTTTCGCGCATAATAATCGACAATCGCTTCGCAGAGGAAGTCGTAGCCCTGTTCCGGACCATAGCCCTTGAAGGTCTCAGCCTTCGAAAGCGCATCCACGCCTTCGTGGAGCTGTGCGATGATTTCGGAACCAATGGGGAGCGTGACATCTCCGATACCAAGGCGGATAACCTTTTGGTCGGGGTGCGCGGCGGTGTAATCGTTTACGCGATGGGCGATTTCGGAAAACAGATAGCTTTCCTTCAGGTTCAAATAGTTTTCATTTAGCTTTGGCATAAAAAGCTCCTTTCTGTTACAGATAACAGTTTCTGTGGTTGTCCTTATTAGGAACACTATACTAATCATAACTGCATTGCAATTATTTGTCAATCGCGGTATAGTATTACGGAAGGAAGCAGATTTTAAGAAAGGGTGATTTATAGGGATGTTTGAGAAGGAAACAGCAGACGCGGAGCGTGTTGTACGGGAATTCCTGGAACAGGCAGGGCTTCGGCCGGGAGATTTGGTGGCGGTCGGCTGCTCGACCAGTGAAATCGCGGCGCACAGTATCGGTTCTCATTCCGGCGCGGAGCTTGGTGAGGCAGTGTTTCTTGCAATGTATAAGGCGTTTGAACAGGCGAAGATCGAGATGGCGGCACAGTGCTGTGAGCATCTGAACCGGGCACTGATATTGGAGGCGGCTGTTGCGGAGCGGTTTGGCTATGAGCCCGTGAATGTTGTGCCGATGCCGAAGGCGGGAGGCGCGTTTGCGACGGCTGCATGGAAATACATGAAAAGTCCCGTCGCAGTAGAGCGGATACAAGCGCATGGGGGAATCGATATTGGCGATACGTTAATCGGTATGCATCTGAGAGCGGTTGCGGTACCACTGAGGATAGAGCACCCGCAAATCGGAGGCGCGCATATTGTGTGTGCCCGAACACGCGCAAAATATATCGGCGGGGAACGTGCGCACTACAATGATGTACTTGCCTAAAATACAGATTGTGTGTTATAATCGGTATGTCTATAAAAATGCAAAGTAGGAAGGGAGCACATGTCACAGAAGATGCAGGAGCAGGAAACGCAGACGCAGAATGTGTTGAGGCAGGAAACACAGGAGACGGACGACTTTGAAACAGAGGAATTCAAACAGAAGAATCCAAGAGATTTTTTCGGGCTGCTTGTTTCCGTGTTTGCCATAGTGACAATTTGCATATGCATCGTATTGCTGGTTTTGGTGATCAATCTCAGAAATGAGATGAATACCCTGCGCGAGGATATCTACGCATGGAAAAGCGAGGTGTCTGTACCGGAGCCGGAGATTATTATTGTGCCTACGGAGCCGGTTGAGGCAGTGGAGACGACAGAAGCGGTGGAGACGACAGCGGTGTCGGACACGGTACAGGTGGACGAGCTGGAGAATGTTATGTGGGCTGAGGATACTGATACAGGCACGGACAAAAGCTCCAATATCCGTCGTGTATATCTCACCTTTGACGATGGGCCAAGCTCCAATACGGATAGAATATTGGATATTTTGGAAAGGTATGGAGTAAAGGCAACCTTCTTCGTTGTAGGGAAGGACAATTATAACGATCAGTATAAGCGCATTGTGGAGGAAGGACATACGCTCGCGATGCATTCTTACAGCCATGTATATGCGGATATCTATCAGTCTGTGGATTCCTACAGTCAGGATTTGCTTAAGTTGCACGCTTATCTGTATGAGCTTACCGGGGTGGATACGAACATCGTCCGCTTTCCCGGCGGGAGCAGCAATACCATCAGCCGTGTGGATATGCGTGATCTGATAGCCTATCTTGATGAGAATGATATGGTGTACTTTGATTGGAACGTGTCGAGTGGTGACGCTACGCAGACATATATCAGTGCCAATCAGATTGCGGATAATGTATTGCGCAGCATTGACAATTACAACAATGCCGTTGTCCTGTTCCATGACGCGGCGGGAAAAAATTCCACGGTGGAGGCGTTGCCGACCATTATTGAAAAGATATTAGAGTCTGAGGATACCGTGCTGCTGCCGATTATGGCGGATACGGCCCCGGTTCAGCATTTGCATTAAAGCAGAGAGGAGCTTGGACTTTATATATAAGAAGATACCTAAAATAAAAAGTTGGAGGAGAGTTTACAATGGGTTTTTTTCAGGATTTAAAACAGGATTTGTCACAAACGGTAAATGATTTGGGGACAGACGAAGCGGTAAATGAGTTGGGACTCAATGAAGGCATGACTGTAGACGAGATTTCCACTTCTTCAGAGGACTTATTCGGCAACGCGGAGAACGATGATTTCGCAGATTTGGAGGCAATGCTGGAGCAGGGCGTTGAGGCGCTCGGCAGCGAGCCGGAACCTATCGAGGATGCGGACACGGGACTGCTCAGCGGCTTGGAGGATTTCGATGCGGACGAGGAACCGGTGCCTGAGGGAGTTGTCGAGCCGGCAGCAGAGGAACCGCAGGCCGAGGCTGAGCCGATCGAGGAGCCGATACCGGAAGTTGTTGAGGAGCCGGCAGCAGTTGAGGAAGAAGCAGTAGCAGAAGAAAATAATATAAGTGAGGGTGTAGAGATGGAAGGAATTATGAACGAAACAGAGCAGAATGTAGATTTGGAAGAACTCTTGGATGAGGTCGAGCAGAATGTAGAGGAGTCGACATACATGGAAGAAGCGCCGGCCGCACAGTCAGGAGAGGAGACTGCTATGGCAGTTTCATCGGATACGGCGGTTATCACAGCCGGAATGAGCATCACGGGTGATGTTACGAGCAGCGGCAACCTGAACTTAATCGGAAATATCACGGGAAATATCGAAATCCTCGGCAAGCTGAATGTCACAGGCAGCATTACCGGAAATTCTGCGGCGGCAGAGATTTACGCGGAAGCTGCACAGATTAATGGCGAGGTAAAGAGCAAGGGAAGCGTGAAGATTGGACAGAGCTCCGTTGTAATCGGTAATATTTTTGCGACAAGCGCAGTGGTTGCGGGCGCGGTAAAAGGCGATATTGACGTTCACGGCCCTGTTATCCTTGATACCTCAGCGATCGTGATGGGTAATATCAAGTCAAAATCCGTACAGATTAACAATGGTGCGGTTATCGAGGGTATGTGTTCTCAGTGCTATGCAGATGTCAGCCCTTCATCCTTCTTTAATGATGTCAAGAAGAATAGGAAATAACCGGTCGGCAGGATTGCGCATTATAACAGGAAATAATATAAGTGTAAGAAGAAAAGGCATGGTATCATAATGAAAAGAATTTTGTTGAAGCTGAGCGGGGAAGCCCTTGCCGGAAACGCGAAAACAGGCTTTGATGAGCCTACCGTAATGGCAGTTGCCGGACAGGTGAAGGCGATTGTGGACAGCGGCGTGCAGGTTGCGGTCCTTATCGGCGGAGGTAATTTTTGGCGGGGAAGAACAAGCGAGACAATCGACCGTACCAAGGCGGACCAGATCGGAATGCTGGCTACAGTGATGAATTGCATTTATGTATCCGAAATATTCCGATTTGCAGGGATGGAAACAGAAATTTATACGCCGTTTCAGTGCGCGGCGTTTACGGAGCTATTCTCCAAGGACAGGGCCGTGGAGGCCCTGAATGCGGGAAAGGTAGTGTTTTTCGCGGGTGGAATTGGTCATCCGTATTTCTCGACGGATATGGGTACAGTGCTTCGGGCGGTAGAGATTGAGGCAGATATGATATTGTCTGCACGGGCGGTTGACGGCGTGTACGATTCGGACCCGAAGCTCAACAAGGATGCCATGAAGTACAGCACGATATCAATTCGGGAGGTTGTCGAAAAGCAGCTGGGCGTTATGGATTTGGCGGCGGCGGTGCTTTGTATGGAGAATAAAATGCCTATGACGATATTCGGGCTGAATGAGGAGAACAGTATCATCAATGCCGCAAAGGGAAGCTCAAGCGGTACGGTTATTACAGTCACGGAATAGAAACGGGAAGGAGCAGGGGATAACAATGGATGCGAGAGTAAAGACTTATGAGGATAAGATGCAGAAGGCAGTTGATTACCTTTTGTCGGATTATCAGACGATACGCGCGGGACGTGCAAATCCGCATGTGTTGGATAAGATAAAGGTGGATTATTATGGTACGCCGACACCCATTCAGCAGGTAGGCAATATTACGGTTCCGGAGGCGAGAATGATTCAGATAGCGCCTTGGGAGAAGAGCCTGATTAAGGATATTGAGAAGGCGATTATGGCATCGGATGTCGGTATCACACCGAGCAATGACGGTGTTGTAATCCGTCTGGTGTTCCCTGAGCTTACAGAGGAGCGCAGAAAAGAGCTTGTGAAGGATGTCAAGAAGAAGGGCGAGGAGGCAAAGGTTGCGATTCGCAATATCCGGCGAGATGCGAATGATTCCTTTAAGAAGCTTGCCAAGACCGAGGTTTCGGAGGACGAGATTAAGGACTTGGAGGATTCCACACAGAAGCTTACGGATAAGTTCATAAAAGACATTGATAAGGCGGTTGAAGAGAAGTCAAAGGAGATTTTGACAGTATAGACCGACAGGGGATAAATATAATAAACATAACTGGGGGGCGGTGCATACGGATGTAGTGCCCCCTTTTCTGTAATAATGAATAATAGGAGAGACAGGACATGAGTATGAGTGTACCGAAGCATGTAGCGATCATTCTTGACGGAAACGGGCGATGGGCCAAGGCGAAGGGGCTGCCGCGCACGGCGGGGCATGTGCAGGGGGCAAGGACCGTGGAGGATATCTGTGAGATTGCCTACAATATGGGAATACAGTATCTTACGGTGTACGCTTTCTCTACGGAGAACTGGAGCCGCCCGCAGGACGAGGTAAACACGCTGATGGATTTGCTGCGCAGTTACATGAAAAACTGCCTGAAGCGGGCGCAGAAAAACAATATGTGTGTGCGGGTGATAGGCGATAAAACACGGCTTGATGCGGACATTCAGGAAAAGATAGCGAATTTGGAGAAGGCTACACAGAACAACACCGGCCTTCACTTTCAGATCGCAATCAATTACGGCGGCCGTGATGAGCTTGTAAGGGCAGTGCGCGGGCTTGCGCAAAGAGTGGCAGCCGGACAGCTTGCGCCGGAGGATATCAATGAGGAGCAGCTTACGGATGCGCTTGATACCGCAGGACTTCCTGACCCCGATTTGATGATAAGAACCTCAGGAGAACAGCGGATTTCCAATTACATGCTCTGGCAGCTTGCATATACGGAATTTTATTTTACGGAGGTGCCATGGCCGGATTTTGACAAAAAGGAGCTGGAGAAAGCTGTGGAGGCATATCAGAAGCGGGACAGAAGGTATGGCCTTGTGTAAAATGACAGATACGGTTCGAGGAGGGAGGAGGAAGGAATGGCTTCCAATATTCTTGGTAAAATAAGTAAGGAGCGGGTCATCAGTGCGGTAGTGCTTGTAGTGATTGCACTGGCGGCGATACTGCCGGGCGGGGTGATACTGGCGGCGGTGCTTTACCTGGTATCTCTTGTGGGCTTTCTGGAGCTGACCAAGGCCTGTGGTGTCAGGGAAAAAATTGTCCCGGAGGACAACGCCAAAGGGGTCAATGCCTTGGAAGTAACGGGTATTATAGTGATTACGGTATACTATCTGTTGTTGTGCGTGACCCATACGGATATTCTTCAACGTTATACGCCCGCGGACGGTATTGACGCCGATTTCGGTATCGTGCCGGTGCTGCTTTTGGCGTTGATTCTGTTGATGTTTGTGTATGTCTTTACCTTTCCGCGGTTTACGGCGGATCAGGTGATGGCGGCATACTTCTCGCTGATTTATGCGCCGGTAATGCTGTCCTTTATCTTTTTGACAAGGCAGTTGACGCATGGCATTTATCTTGTGTGGATGGCGTTTATCAGCTCATGGGTATCGGATACCTGTGCGTATCTGGTGGGCGTAATGATTGGAAAGCATAAGCTTGCGCCGGTGCTCAGCCCGAAGAAATCGATTGAGGGAGCTGTCGGCGGTATTGCAGGCGCGGCGCTTATCGGTGCACTGTTTGGCCGGTATCTGGATGGTGCGCTCGGACTTGACGGGATGCCAGTGGTACTCGCAGTGGTCGGGGGCGCAGGCTCGGTGATTTCGCAGGTGGGAGACTTGGCAGCATCCGCTATCAAGCGTAATCACGATATCAAGGACTATGGGAAGCTGATACCGGGACACGGCGGGATTATGGACCGGTTTGACAGTGTGATATTCACGGCGCCGATTACTTATTTTTTAATTCTATTATTTATGAAATAGACATCTGTTATGAAATAGGACGTGTCTTATGAAATAAGACATGTTATCGTGAAATATATTTATACGAAAGGGAGTAATTTTGTGAAAAAGATAGCGATACTCGGCTCTACGGGCTCTATCGGGACGCAGACGCTTGAAATTGTGCGGGAAAATCCGGATTTGCAGGTGGTTGGGCTGTCAGCGGGAACAAATGTGGAGCTGTTGGAGCGGCAGGTGCGGGAGTTTCAGCCTAAGCTGGTGTCTTTGCAGAGTGAGGAGGCTTGCAGGGAGCTTCGCGTCAGACTTGCGGATATGGATGTGAAGGTGGCGTCCGGAATGGAAGGGCTGCTGGAGGTGGCTGAGATGGAGGAGTCGGAGCTTCTGGTAACGGCCATTGTCGGAATGATAGGCATTCGGCCGACGATTGCGGCTATTCGCAGAGGGAAGGACATTGCCCTTGCTAACAAGGAGACGCTTGTGACGGCGGGACATATTATCATGCCGCTTGCCGCACAGATGGGTGTTTCCATTTTGCCTGTGGACAGCGAGCACAGTGCGATATTCCAGTCTATGCGGGGGGAATGCAGAGAGCATGTCGAGAAGCTGTTGATTACCGCTTCCGGCGGGCCGTTTCGCGGAAGGACAAAGGCGGAGCTTGCGCAGGTACGACCGGAGGATGCGTTAAAGCACCCGAACTGGACGATGGGACATAAGATTACGATCGATTCTGCGACGCTTGTCAATAAGGGGCTTGAGGTCATGGAAGCGCGTTGGCTGTTTGATGTGGATTTGGAGCATATACAGGTGGTGGTGCATCCGCAGAGCATTATCCATTCCATGGTACAATATGCGGATGGCGGAATTATCGCACAGCTGGGGATGCCGGATATGAAGCTTCCGATTCAGTATGCGCTGTTTTACCCCGACAGGCGCCCGATGGGAGGAAAGCGTGTAGATTTCTATGAATTGGGCAGTATAACCTTTGAGAAGCCTGATATGGAGACCTTTGTGGGATTGAAGCTTGCGATGCGCGCGGCGAGGGAAGGCGGCAGTATGCCTACGGTATTTAATGCCGCGAATGAGAAGGCGGTCAGCCTGTTTTTGCAGAAAAAGATTCGATTCTTGGAGATACCGGAAATTATAGAGCAGTGTATGGAGGCACACAGAAGAGTTGACGAGCCGGATGTCGATGCGATTTTGGCGGCGGAACAGGAAACCTATGAGCGAATTCTTAAATACAATGACAAAATACATTCAGGTGACTGATGAATGACATGGCAGAACTGTCGCCAAATATGAATAAGATGCGTCGGACGGCGCGGAAGTGAGGGAAAAAGGAAAGCATGGCAGCGACAATAATAGCATTTGTACTGGTGTTTGGCATAGTGGTGATTGCACATGAGCTTGGGCATTTTCTGATTGCGAAGCTCAACGGCATACGTGTGGTGGAGTTTGCAATCGGTATGGGACCGGTGGTCAAGGCGTTTACGGCCGGAGATACGCGCTATGTCCTGCGGCTTCTGCCGATTGGCGGCGCATGTATGTTTGAAGGAGAGGACGGCGTTTACTCGAATGACAGTCAGGAGAAGGGAGAACAGGCCGCGCCGCAGGGCGCCTTCAACGACGCGAAGGTATGGGCAAGAATAGCGACGGTGTTTGCAGGACCGTTTTTTAATATTATTCTTGCCTTTCTGCTGTCCCTGATTGTTGTGGGCTTTTCGGGAGAGGTTATTCCCAAAATTGCTTTGCTGACGGAGGGATACCCTGCGCAGGAGGCCGGCCTGAAGGAGGGGGACCTCATTACGAAGCTCAACGGTCAAAATGTGTATCTGCGCGAGGAAGTGATTATGGGCTCCTACCTTAATCAGGGAGAGCCGGTAACGCTGGAATACGAGCGCGACGGCGAGCGTTACACGGTAACGCTTAATCCGCGTTACAGTGAGGAGGACGCTCGGTATTATATCGGGTTTTCCATTGGAGAGCATATTGATTGCAGGGGATGGAATCTGATAAAGTACAGTGCGTGCGAAGTGCGCTATTGGCTGCAGACAACAGTGAAGAGTCTGATCATGCTGGTGCAGGGTAAGCTTTCCGCGGATGACCTTTCCGGTCCGGTGGGGATTGCGATGACGATAGACGAGACGATTGAGGAGGCGAAGCCTTACGGTGTGCCGACAATTGTGCTGACGATGATTAATTTTGCGGTGCTGCTGAGCGTTAATCTGGGTGTGATGAATCTGCTTCCGCTTCCGGCGCTTGACGGCGGCCGACTGCTGTTTCTGTTGGTCGAGGTGGTGCGTGGGAAGCCGATGCCGCCCGAGAAGGAGGGCATGGTTCATTTTGCGGGCTTTGTCGCGCTGATGATTTTGATGGTGTTTGTATTTTACAATGATTTGACGAAGATCTTTTCCTGACATGATTAAGGTGTCAATAAGAAAATACGGAATAGAGAAAGGCATGGGATGAGGATGTATCGGGACAATACGAAGGTAATCCATATCGGTAATAAGGTAATCGGCGGTGGGAATCCGATTATGATTCAGTCGATGACTAATACAAAGACGGAGGATGTGAAGGCTACCGTTGCGCAAATTTTGCGATTGCAGGAGGCCGGCTGTGATATTATCCGGTGTACGGTGCCTACCCCGGAGGCGGCAAAGGCAATCAGCGAAATCAAAAAGGAGATTGCGATACCGCTGGTGGCGGATATTCATTTTGACTATAAAATGGCGATTGCCGCGATGGAGAATGGTGCGGATAAGATCCGCATTAATCCGGGGAATATCGGCAGCAGGGAAAAGGTTGCCGAGGTGGTGCAGGTCGCGAAGGAGCGGAACATACCGATACGTGTCGGCGTCAACAGCGGCTCCTTGGAGAAGGAGCTTGTGGAGAAATATCACGGCGTGACGGCCGAGGGGCTTGTGGAGAGCGCGCTTGATAAGGTTCGGATGATTGAGGAACTGGGCTATGACAATATGGTAATCAGCATCAAGTCTTCGGATGTAATGATGAGTGTCCGTGCGCATGCGCTTCTGGCGGACAAAACGCCATATCCGCTCCATGTGGGGATAACGGAATCCGGCACGGTCACAAGCGGGAACATTAAGTCGGCAGTCGGGCTTGGGATTATTCTGAATCAGGGTATCGGAGATACCATTCGCGTATCGCTGACAGGTGACCCTGTGGAGGAGATTAAGTCAGCGAAGCTGATTTTACGCACATTGGGACTCAGAAAGGGCGGTATCGAGGTGGTATCCTGTCCGACATGCGGCAGGACGAATATTGACCTGATCGGACTTGCGAATCAGGTGGAGAATATGGTTCAGGGTTATGATCTGGATATCAAGGTTGCCGTGATGGGTTGTGCGGTCAATGGTCCGGGGGAGGCAAAGGAAGCGGATATCGGCATTGCGGGCGGCATTGGCGAGGGGCTTCTGATCAAGAAGGGCGAGATTGTCAAAAAGGTGCCTGAGAGTGAGCTTTTGGCAGTGCTGAGGGACGAGCTGGAGCACTGGCGGTAAATGGGGTTTTGCGGTCATGGAGAAGAAATTTTTTGAGGCCTTCCCGAATCTGAAGCTTTCCGGTGTACAGAAGGATCTGTTTGAGCAGGTGACGGTGGAGAGAATAACCGTCACGAAGCGCAAGGATCTCCTTCGTGTCTATATTCGGAGTGAGCGGCTGATCGAGAAGGAGACAATATATGCGGTGGAAGGCGAGATTAAAAAACAGTTTTTCCCGAATGACAATATTGTCATAAAAATATATGAGCGCTTTTTACTGTCCGAACAATACAATCCGGAGAGGCTGATAGAGGTCTATCGGGAGAGTATCAGTGTGGAACTGAAGGCGTGTGAGCACTTGCTTTACACGGTGTTTCATCAGGCAGACATGAGCTTTCCGGAGGAGAACAGCATGCGGCTTGTCCTCGAGGATACGGTGATTGCAAGGTCGAAGGAGGAAGAGCTGGTTCGGATATTGGATAAGGTATTGAACGAGCGCTGCGGCTTTCAGGTGCGGTTTACGGTGGATTATAAGGAGGCAAAGGCCGGTAAGTACAAGGAGGACGACGAGCTTCGCATTCAGCGGATTGTTGCGAATATCGGGAGCCGTATATCCGCAGGTGCAGATGGCGTGACAGAGCCGTCCTTTACACCCGCGGTTCCAGAGGAAACTGCTACGGAGAAACCTGCTGCAATGGCACCTGCGCAGGCAAAGCCGGCTGTGCGAAAGGAAGAAAATGCGCCTGACAAGAGCAGGCAGTTTAAAAAGAGCGAAAGTTTCCAACGGAGACTGCCGAAGAAGTCTGACAATCCGGATGTTATTTACGGACGTGACTTTGAGGATGAAGCCATCAATATAGAGGAAATTTGGGGCGAGATGGGAGAAGTTACCATCCGTGGGAAGGTGCGCACGCTTGACAAGCGTGAGATCAGAAACGAAAAGACCATCGTAAGCTTTGAGATAACGGATTTCACCGATACGATCAAGGTCAAGATGTTTGTCCACAACGAGCAGCTTGACGCGCTTCTTGCGGATTTGAAGGCAGGAGCTTTCTTCAAGGTAAAGGGTGTCACCGTGAATGATACCTTTGACAGGGAGCTGACGATCGCAACGGTTACGGGATTGAAGAAAATCCCTGATTTTACGACCTCCCGCATGGATAACAGCCCGCGCAAAAGAGTGGAGCTGCATTGCCATACAAAGATGAGCGATATGGATGGGGTATCGGATGTTAAGGATATTATAAAGCGTGCCAAAAAGTGGGGACATAGGGCGATTGCCATTACGGACCACGGCTGCGTGCAGTCTTTTCCGGATGCCAACCACGCGCTTGCGCCGGATGACGACTTCAAAATTCTTTACGGTGTGGAGGGGTATCTTGTAGACGATTTAAAGCGAATCGTAACCGATGGAAAAGGCCAGTCCCTGGACGAGACCTATGTTGTATTTGACATTGAGACGACGGGCTTTTCTCCGGTCAGCAACCGCATTATAGAGATTGGCGCGGTAAAGGTAACGGACGGAAGGATTACGGAGCGGTTTTCCACCTTTGTAAACCCGCAGGTGCCGATTCCGTTTGAGATAGAGAAGCTGACGGGTATCAACGACGGCATGGTGCTGGAGGCGGACACCATCGAGACGGTTCTGCCGCAGTTTCTGGATTTTGTGGGAGATGCGGTGCTTGTGGCACATAATGCGAGCTTTGATGTGAGCTTTATCAAGGAGAACGCGAAGCGTCAGGGAATGGCGGTGGAGCATACCTATGTGGATACCGTGGCAGTTGCGAGGACGCTGCTGACGGGGCAGGCGAAATATACGTTGGATGCGGTCGCAAAGACGCTGGGGATTTCACTTGAAAACCATCATCGGGCGGTGGACGACGCGGAGTGTACGGCAGAGATCTTCATAAAATTCATCGAGATGCTGAAAAAGGATGGAATAGAGACACTCGCGGACTTGAACGAGCTTGGAAAGAGCAGCGTGGAGGCCGTCAGGAAGCTGCACTCGTATCATATTATTATTCTGGCGAAGAAACAGACGGTGCGGATTAACCTTTACTAGCTGCTATCCGAGTCGCACCTTACATTTTTTTACAAGCGCCCGCTGATTCCGAATAGTCTTATTGAGAAGCACCGGGA
>CAMWYL010000023.1 GCA_947178465.1 uncultured Lachnospiraceae bacterium
AAACAAGTATAAATACAAATACAGCTATTTTCAACACATTTTTTACCTTTTCATACGTTAAAACTCTCTGTATATGGACAATATACCGCTATAATACATCAAAAGATCACTACTCTTCGCATTCGCCTCCCAAACAATCTGCCATCACTTCCCATCAATAATATCCATTAATATAAATGGGATTGCAATCAACGCATCCCATTTCCTTGATAATTTTAATACTGCTCTATTGCTTCCACCCGTCCCTGCTTGCCTGTTCTTTCTTAAATATCCCGCCAATAACACCCCATCCATATACCCAAAGCGTTATCCAACAAGCAACAAAATGGTACGCCCATGCCTTTAAATCAGGTTTTCTGCCATAACCGATGCACGCTTGTATCAGCAGTGGAATCACCGTGATACAGCACAATGCAAACAAAACAATTTTCCCTTTCCCTACTTTACTCCACGGGTATTTTCTGCCCTTTGCATCACTGAAATACAGGAAGTCCTTGATTCTGCGGTTTTGCTTACGGTAAAAGGTCTTTGTATCCGGACAGAAAAGATGCACGATTCCCGTTTTCACTTTTGCTACCCGAAGCTCAGGACTTTTCAGGAAAAGCTCCCACAGCACATCAATGTCAAAAAGATACTCTCCGTCAAAATTCTCTTTCAATTCCTTAGCTCGCATCAGAAATCCGTTTGCGCCAATGGTAGGAATCATATTCGCTTTGAATTTTACCGACAGATAATCTCCACAGTCCTTTTCTTCCCGCTCAACTTCAGTCCACTTCCCCGTAATCCTGCAATAACGGTCATAATTCCCCGTAAAGATACAAAGCGGGTCGTTCATTCCGATTAATGCGCAATAACGGTTAATAACATGGTCCTCCTTACGATAAGTATACGCAATGGGCTCGCTTGCAACAATATCCGACTCTTCAAACGGCTTTACCATGCGTTCCAGCCACTTCTTATCCGGAATGATATTATCCGAATCGAGCAGACAGATAATCTCATTCGCCGCATGCCTGACTCCGACGGCTTTTCCCGCTTCGGCTGTCTTTAGCGGATTTCCGTAAAGAGAAATCCGGATATCGAGCTTCTCTTTGTACTCTTCTATACGCTCTACCGTTCCGTCCTCAGAGCCACCGTCCGCAAATACAATTTCAATCAACTGATGCGGATAGGTCTGACTCACAATTGCTTCCATATACAGTTTTAACGTACGCATGGAGTTAAATGTAGGCGTTACTATCGACACACTTTTGAGATTCATTCCCGTTTCCTCGCTTAATCCTTTTCTTACTGCAAATTGTCACTTCATCAAACCGCACCCGTATTCTGTATAAAATGCTGTATCCTCTCCATGTGCAGTCGTTCCCTATCAAATCCAATAGCATATGCATACCGTATCCTGCCGTAAATGCCGTCAGGTTTTGTGCCAGCCGTTGATTTTTCTTCCAAAGCATAGCACTTGCGATTACCAATGCCGCCACGTATTCATGCGCATGAAATACAACACCCAGAGTCCCTTTCCGTGCAAAATACTCTCCACTCATAAATTCCCGCAACTCCGGCTTTGTCCGATATTTCACGCAATATGCGGCGTATTCCAACAGATGATCCGTATCGCTGATCACATTTGCCATGCCGCACAGCACTGCCGCATCCGCTTTCCCTGTCAGCGCCCACACGGAACTGCCCATCAGCGCTCCGCTTATGATATGTGCCTTTGGTCTCATGCTTTTCCAAAATCCAGCAAATGCCCGATTACCTGCTTTGCCGCCCTTCCAAAAAATTTGATGTCTGCCCAGCTTCTTATCCCGATTATCCGCCGGAACAGAAATTCCGGATGGAACGCAACCTTATAGACGGACTGTACAGCCTCTTTGATTTTATCGCTTCCCATAGGAGTCTTCATCACCGGCATCCGTTGGTCAAAATCCTCATAATTCTCCGTAAGCAGCCACCCGTTCTCCTTGCACTCCTGATACAAAGGTGTCCCCGGATAAGGAATCAACACGGTTGCCTGCAGTGTATGCGCCCATCCCTTCTTAAGAATCGTGCGACCCAGACACACGGTATTATGCACCTGCTCCTCATTCTCCCACGGATAGCCGAACATCAGCGTAATATGCGGTGACAGTCCCGCCTTTTTCGCCATTTTGCAACTCTCTACCATATCTTCTATCTTTTCGGATTTTACAATACGGTCAAGCGTCTCCTGATTGGCACTCTCCATCCCGAACAGCACAAATCGGAACCCCGCCTCGCGCATCAGCTTATATTCCTCATAGCTTAACGCACAGAACCGCATATTGCAATCCATAATTACTTTTTTATTATATCCGCGGTCAATCATTCCCCTGCAAAACGTATGCAGCCATTCTCCAATCGGAAAGGCCCCCGAATCGTCCATAATCTCCTTTACGCCATATTTTTCAATCAGTATACCAATCTCATCCAACAGGCTCTCCGGTGTGCGCGCCAAATATTTAGGGTATAAGGTTGTCCAGCTGCAAAAGGTACATTTGTGATGCCAACAGTCTCTCGCCGCCATCGTGTAGGTTCCCGGAAGCTTTGAGTAATTCCCGTTCTTCTCACTATACAGCTTCCACTTCGTCAAATCCCTGTCAATCATTGGCAGTTCATTCAAATCCTGATTCAAAACAAATGCACCGGTATTTTTTATCTCGCCATTTTCCCGATAATAAATCCCCGGCTGTAATCTCGATATATCCACCGTCCCGCTTCCATCACGCAGCGCTTCACACAAATTTACCATCAAAAAATCATAATTACCTCCGGTAAGCACATAATCGACGGGACATTGTTCCATGGTCTCCTCCGGAAACGCCGTAACATGGTCTCCCACCATAACCAGAATCACGTCAGGCTTCTGCTGCTTGTACTTTTTTATCAATTCCCAATGCAGCTTTACCACCGGTGCCTTGGTTTCCAGCATCATAACATCAATATCCTCTTTGATAAAAAAATCATCGAACTGCTGCGCCGTCCACTCCTCTGCAATCGCATCATTCCAGAGAACATCAAAGCCCTTGCTTTTCAGGTATGTCGCTGCTGATGCCGGAACCATCGGGTAAATATAAGTAGGACTGTTAAACCACTGAAATTGGCGGTTCTGTCCCAATAACGGGACTCCTTTTCCCGTATTTAACGGTGGATACGCAATTGATATTTTCATATTCGTCATCCTCACTTATCGAATTAATTCTTTCGAGCATAATCCTCTGATAAAGCAAATGCCATATCCGATATGCGTAGCAATAATCCCCAGAAAAGTCAATATCCATACCGAAACCGAACCTGCTTTTCTGATGCTGCCAATCAGCAGAAGCACATAAATCAATAACACCACACCATACACATACCACAAAAACGGTACAAAAATGCTCAAAATCGGTCCCGCCACTAATCCAAGTGTAAACAGAGATGGAATAAAATATGCCAATTTGCGCGATGTCTCGGGCAATACCTTTGCAAAATACCCTCTGTGCTTTGCATAATTGGTCGCCTGCTTTAAGTGCATGGCAAACATTTCCCTTCTATGGTGGTACACCAAAACCTCCGGTGAATATATGATCTTTTTCCCTGCCTTCTGTACAATATCCAGACACAGCTTTGTGTCTTCTCCCGGATAGTAATTCGAATCATACCCGCCAACCGACGCAAAGATATCCTTCCTCACAATCAGATTAACAGACGGAAGGTCGTCCACCTCTCGTTCCGCTTTGGGAATATAGCGGTATGTATATCCTCCGCTGCATAAAAAGGACTCATATACCTTTCCCGAGGCCTGCTGCCACACATTATCTCCCGGAGCTGTCACTGCCGGTCCGCCGACCGCTCCGACCTCCGGATTATCAAAATAACGCACCGCGTTTTTTAACCAATCCGCCCTTGGATAAGCATCATCATCAATAAACGCAAGAATTTCCCCCTTCGCATATTGAAGCGCCATATCACGCTTATCCGCCGGTCCGACCGGACCGCTTGGTATAATTCTTGTATTCGGAAATATTTCCTCTGATGCTTCATCAGGGAAAATCAAAATCTCGTATTTATCATAATCCAATTCCGCGTAATGCTGCATCGCTTCACGGATATAATCATTGACCGCCTTCACGGGAATAATAATGGAAACTGATTTCATTGCTGCAAATATGACTCCCCTCTACATGATTTTTTCTAATTTCTCTTACCAACATATCTAATGATTTTACTGAAAAAGTTTCAACTTTTGTGAGTTCTGCCGCATTACTGATGTCTCTATTCTTTCACTACCAATGTTACCTGTAAGCTGCATACATCACCGTTGCACTCTTCCAAATCATCAAGCTTTACTACTTTTACCACAGTTGCAGCATCCTCGGACATCTTACTGCCACATCCTCCCCGTTAGTAAAATGGAGCTCTTCATTCTCATTCCAAAGTCCTGTATTTATTTTTATGACATTGGGATGTTTCAATTTCGTAAGACCCCCGAAATTATATGTATCCGGCTCAAATGCGATGACCCGGTTATATCTTCCGCATATTCTCTTATAAAAATCGCGTATCGCATCACCGACAAAAACTCCACAATCCACAAATACTTCCTTTTCAGACGGCTGAATAATGTATACCTGTACCTTACCGCCTTGCAGTAACACTCTTTTGATTTTTCATCTTTCAATATCTCCAAAATATTCTCTTTTCGTCACTCTGTCAATCATATCCTGTCCCATGACCCGGTTTCAAAATTCCATCTTTTTACAAGCCTTGTGAGGCCTACCGCGATCATATATGCAGATATACCCCTTCTCACAACATTGTTTAAAAAGATAATTGCCCGCTCTCCTATCGTACTTCCAAACCAACCACTATTTCCTATTTTGACCGGACTTGTGAAAAAGTTTTGATGCTCATATCCTTCAATATTCGCACTTATTCCATAATTATTATCTGTAATCAAAATATCGCTTGCCATCAACACATTATTTCAAATAATTACAGCCTTCGCCGCTGATATACGCATTCACTCCTGTACTGCAACATGATCACCTATCGTTAATCCCCTGTATGATGCCGGTTAAAAAACCTTCCCATAAAAAATCATTTCCAATCGTAATATTTTTCCCTGATTTAACGGAACCTCCCAAACAAAATTTGGCCGCTTTCAATCCCGTGCCATAAATCACCCATCCAAAAATCCAATGTATACCGCTTAATATCTTCATAATGTCCCTATACGCGCCAAATAAAAATTTCATGGTTTCATGCTCATTCCTACAATCATTCCGCAAATCCAACTCTTACATATGTCAAGCCTCTTATTTTTTACTGCCGTCACGCAGTATACACCGGCAAAAACGAATTGAAAAAAACAAAAGTATAATACTTTTCCATACCACGGCGCGTATTTCTTCATGTAAAGACTCCTGTTTTTGGCAAAGTGAAAGGTTCTTAACGGATTGTCGCACCCCAATTTCCTCATCTCATTCTCAACAACTTCTTCAGGCAACGGAATATTGTGATATGTTACTGCTTTTCCGCATACCATGACACAATAACCTTTTCTTCTTATCCTTGCCGCAAAATCCGCCTCTTCATACATAATATAATATCTCTCGTCGAAGCCTCCAATTTCATCCACTATTTCCTTAGTTGTCATAAATGCATTTGGAATATGATCCGTTTTCATTAAATCAGTCGCAAGTTCATCCCATTCCCCCGTCACATATGTCGCTTGCGAGGTCCAATAATTGATCTTATTTCCCGCAAACCACAAACGTTCCTTGTCCTTATAGTAAAACATAACCGGTCCAAGCAAACCAATCTGATTATTATTCTCCATTTCCTCCACGAGAGCGCTAATCATCAACGGGTGAATAATATTATCCGAATCCAAAAACAATAAATACTTTCCGCCTGCGATTTGAATACCTGCGTTTCGACCTCCGGCCGCCATCATATTTTGTTGCAATCTTTTCACTTTCAATATCGAATTATTCTTGAAAAGATTCTCAAGGTTTTCAGTTGTATTGTCTGTGGACGCATTATCAACTACGATGATTTCCAAATTTCTATACTCGCTGCTTATTACCGATCTTACGCACTCAATAGCGTCCTTGCATCGGTTATAGGTCGGGATAATTACTGATACTAACGGTTCCATTACTATTTTCCCTAAGCTCATCTGATTCTTCCTCTGCCTGTTACCATGTCCGAAATTATTGATGCTTTCGAAGCAGTCCTACCGCTACTTCCTTCACAAACCGAAATTCTTCTGTTTGTCGGAAACACAAAGTGCATGATACCGGAGGTATCAGCAAGCACACACAAAGCTTATATGCAAAACTTATATATTGCGCATGCGGCGCAATACTGCAAAGCAATCCTGCAATGCACGCTGTGCATATCATCCATACCATATTAATAACTGCTCTTTTTAGCTTGTCTGTGCCTTTTCCAATAAAATATTGCCTGAATATAATCCTGTTCTCTACAGGTATACCGATAAACAACATAGAAATAAGTGTGGCAAGCACAATTCCTTCCACCCCGATCCGGCTGACTAATACCACATTCAACACAAGGTTTACCATCATCTCAATTCCCGCCCATACCTTACCCCGATTCCACAGTCCAATGCTTTCGCGTGTGATTTTGATAAGCACTATTTCACCCTGTAAATAAATATAAACTGAAAGCAGCACGACTGTCATCCATGATAATCTGAAGTCCATGCCGAGCCATATTACTATAACATCTTGCACCAAAAAGCAATAACATATCGCAAACCAGCCGGACAAAAACAATATGATAAATGCATTTTTCTTATATATATTATACACATCCTCCAAACTGTTCGAAATTGCAAAATTTCCTACAGAAGGAAGAAGCACTGCATAAAGCATCCCTAACACCCACACAGGAACTGCTTTAATCATACCATAATTTTGATAGTCAGAAAGAACAATCAATCCCAGAAACGCAGATATCACGATACTGTCAAATGCGTCTCTGCTGAGATCCCTAAACTTATACACCGCAACCGAAAATATATCTCGTTTCAGTTCCGCTATCACTTCGCCTGATACAGAACCATGCGGAATATAGTCCGGATACTTCCGTTTTGCAATCTCATTTCGCAATATATTGGTAAACAATGTATGTAGCGGCAGCATACAGACACTGATATAGTATTTACGCACAAGCACCGACAAAATCTGGCCCGTATAAAGTAATACAAAAGCTATCAATAATGTTCCTGATTCATAGATTTTCTTTTGGTCCGCGATAAATATTAAATTCTTATAGGCAAAAACCGTATAGCTGATAACCGTATTCATCAGATATAGGAAGAAAACCAGATAAACATTTATGCCATCGGGAATATTCTGTGAAATAAAGCATTTGAAAAACGGCAAAATAGCAACGCCAATACATAAAATGAACAAGCCTATTGCAGAATATACCTTTCTGTAAAACTCTAAAAGCCTACAGACCTCCTCGCTATCCCCAATCGCTATTGGCTTGTATAATCTAAACGCAAATGCATTCGCTACGCCTAAATCTGCTGCGCTGAGCACATACAAAACGGAGGAACAAAGACTGTTAAGCCCCATATACTCACTGCCAAGGTATTTAATAATACATGTCCTGACAAGAAACGGAAATATCGTGCCAACCACGCCCAGCAGCAGCTCCGATATCATATTCCTGATAACATTGTTTATCCTCACTGCCCCCCTCCATCTACCATCTGCGGAGCATCTTTACCAATAAAAACCACAATTGGGGATGCACCTCCCGAAGCCCGATACCCTGCCTCTCTGGCTGCCGAAGGACCGCTGTTTTTCTGATGCAGGGTGCGAATACGGCAATCTTTTTGCGCATAACTTTGCATAATCTCCCATGTATTGTCTGTAGACCCGTCATCCACAAGAATAAGCTCTATGTTTTGATATGTCTGTCTTAATATACTGTCCACCGTTTCACTGATAAAATCTGCTCCATTATATGAATTAACCACAATGCTGACTAAGCAATCTTTACTCATATTCCCTATTCTGCACCTCTTCACTTATTTATCGTGCACTCACACTGACTTTTGTTTCATTATACCATCTTCTAAATAATTTGAATACTCTATTTTGCTATCCGGAAACGGATATATGCAAAAATTCATTTATGATATTTTCCAATTCTCTCTTTTTTCTTTTTATACGGCAGTTGCACAACAGCGCGCATCAAACCGTAATATTTTGTTGAAACGATATAAAACCATTCACGGAAATTCTTTGATGCATGTGTATATATCCAACGCAAGAGCCTTTCTTTCATCCCCATCTTTCCTACCGGCATGGGCTTTTTCCCTTTCCATGGAGACCGCTCCAAATAACTCCACCACAAATCTTTTATTGGCCCTTAGCCCCCCTACTCACGCGTCCGATACAAAAATGTCTTGGGAATATGAATAATCTCCGGATGTGCGCACGCTTCTTTCAATTCTTTATCAGTAATCACCTTTGCTGCGTTAAATTTTCCCTTATTTCTTTCAGAAAAATCGATCGTAGATGCATAAATATTGTATTTCAACGGCAATTGGGCATATTCAAACTGAAACTCCATATTCAAAATATCTTTATCTTTGCCATCATGCTTTCTTCCATATTTTTTAGCAAACCGCCTGCATCTCTCCTCTGCTCGAAAATCTTTCCATATCGGAAGATAAAAGAATACCATTTCCGCAATAGCATAACGATAATTCATACGAAAATGGCAATGAAATAACCTCAAGCATCATATCAATGTGCGGATATCCCCAGATGACTTCATAGAATTTGTCTTGATTTTCCCTACTCATACCCAGCGCCAAAACATAGACATGATATTCCACACACTCACTGGCATTAATCAACAATGAGGTAAACGAAACTCCTGCCATAAATGCAAAATTATTATCGCATTGATTCAAAACATTAATTATTTTTCTTATCACTATCATCCTTACTGATATTGCTTTCTTTCAGTATAAAAATCGGCCTGTCCTTCGACTCTATATAAATCCTCGCCAAATATTCACCAATAATCCCCAAAAGCAGAATGATAGTTCCCCCAAAAAACATAAGTAATATCACAATTGTTGCATATCCTGTCCTCGGTCCGGTACTTCTTATGTTGGTAATCAGAAAATGAATAGCATATATAAACGTAATGATATCAATCGTAAATCCAAGCCAGACGGCAGCTCTTAACGGAGTCGTTGCAAATGCGATAAATCCGCTTACCGCATATCTGCACAATCCCCAAAAAGACCATTTTGTCCGCCCTGCCGCCCGTTCTACATTTTTATACTCAATCCAGCAGGTCGAAAATCCAACCCAGCTGAATAATCCTTTGGTAAATCTCTCTTTTTCCTTCATGGAGACAATCGTTGATACCACCTGCCGTGTCATTACGCGGTAGTCACTTCCCCCCTGCGTCATTTCCAACCCTGTCAGCAGCTTCATTGCCTTATACCAAAACCTTGAAAAAAGGCTACGGACTTTGGGCTCCCCTTCCCTGCTGACTCTTCTCGCTCCGCAACAGTCATACCCTTCTTCTATTTTGGACAGCATCTGTGGAAGTAAAGCCGGCGGATGCTGCAAATCCGCATCCATCAACACAACATAATCCGCCTTTGCATAAGATAAGCCTGCATAAATTGCTGCTTCTTTACCAAAATTACGTGAAAAGGAAATATATTTTACGGTATCATGACCTTTTTCCCGAACAAGCTTTTTTATATTATATAAAGTATCATCCTTGCTTCCATCATCAACATATATAACACACCATGAATACTCCTTCTTATCAAGGTGTATAAGATTCTTTTCTATTTCGGAATATAACAATGCTATACATGATGATTCATTGAAGCAAGGTACAACTATATCTATGGTCTTCACTAATACACCCTTTCCCTTTGTAAAAACATGCCCGGCAAAGCAATTATCATAATTCTTTATTTACATTCAGATAATCTAAATATTCCAAGGACGCCGGAATTAACCGTTTATGCTCATACTTTTAAAGAATTTCTTAACACTTATCGTCAACAGCAACAACAGTCTAAAATCATCTGTTATTACGCGTAAGGAGCGAAACATAAGAATTCCTTAGTCTGAGCGACCACTTCAAAGCAATTTGCAAAATGCCATCATATACCAAATGTGAAATCCATAAATTTACGGTTCTCCTCCCAAAAGCTCAAATGCATCCATCAGCAGTCCTCATCAAAATTAATCCTTTTCTCCTCCACCACAAGCGGCCGCTTAATCACACGTGTATTGATATTCAATATATACTCGCCAAGCAATCCGATAAAAAACAACTGTAAAGAACCGATTACATAAATACCAATAATCATTGGCGCATTACCGGCCTGGAAATTATTCCAATTAATCAATTTCATAATCAGATACATCAGCGCTACCAATAAGCTGACCCCGGAGGAAATAAAGCCCAGAAGTGTGGCAAGACGCAACCCAACCTTCGTATAAGATGTAATACTCAGCATGGCCGCGTCATACAGACTGTAAAAGTTATTATGCGTCTTCCCGGCCCTTCTCTGCGCCTGCTCATACTCTATCTCTTTACGATTAAACCCATGTCCATACTCTGCCACAATTCCTCTCAAGAACGGAATAGGATCATCCAATTCCTTTAAAATATCAATAAACGTCTTGTCATACAATCCAAAACCCGTAAAATGCTCTATCATCTGCGTTGCTGACATACTCTTAATCATTCTGTAGTAAATGGAGCGAAGACAATACAAAATCGGGTTCTCTCTACTGCTCGTCTTAATTGCCGAGACAATTTTATGTCCCTTTTCCCATTCCTCCACAAACCTCGGCAGCAGCTCCACGGGATCCTGAAAGTCGCAGCACATGGATATCGTACAGTCCCCTGTCGTCTGGCACATCCCATAAAACGGCGAGTTAAACTGCCCGAAATTCGTCACATTGAAAATCGCCTTAATCCTCTTATTCCGCGCACAGATTTCCTCAAGCTTATCCCTTGTTCCATCCGTGGAACAGTTATCAATAAATACCAGCTCATAGTCATAATTGCTCAACTCTTTTTCCAGTATATTTACCACCGCTTCACTGATTGGCCCGACATTCTCGACCTCATTAAAGCAGGGAATCAGAACACTGATTTTCTTCATTCCAACCTCCACAAACCGATACACGTATTTGCTCTGCTTGTCCAAGTATATCATCATTCGGTAAAAAAGGAAACCTATTGCTTCAAAATACCAGCATGAAGACCGTCCAACCACGATAGGAGAATTCCTTACACTGTGCCTCCGGATACTCGGCCTTAAGCTTCTCCGCCGATTCTTCCCCCAACAATTCCGAGTAAATATAACAGCTCTTTTTTGTCCCTTCCATCAATGGTGTCTGAATATCCGTATATTCCGTCTTCAGCTCATACATGACGAAAGGCTGCGTCCCCGACCGCTCATAATTGTATCTGCGCTTATCAACTGCATCCCAATATTGCTCCACCTCATAGTATGCTCCACGCTCCACACCGCTAACCATCATTCCGTCAAATGCGTACATGGACCCGTTCTGTGTCGGTATATATATCGGAAGCTCTTCTTTCAGCGCATAGACCAACGCCTGATTAAAAGCCGTTTCCTCCCACAGCATCTGTTTATTATAAATCATACTGTCTCCCATGACGGGAGAACCTGTGGAAAGCATTACTGAAGTTCCCGTATTTACCCGCTGAAAGCATAGCAGACTGACAAAATCAACCGTTCTGTATGATGAAACCAACATCAGCAATGAAAGCGCCATCATCGCGTTTCGTACCATGTTCTCCTTCCACAGCACAGCTAAGACGCTGAAAGCCGTCAGATAAAGTATTATCGGCACGGCGGCCGCGTATCTTGCATGATTTACCGTTTTGAACATGACACTGAAAACCGTAAATGCCGCCAGAGAAAGCATCAAAGGAATCCACCACATTAATCGGTACACTGCCTGATTTTTTATTTGATTCCAAACGATCCGTATCCCTCCGGCTATGATAATAAACACCATAAGCCAATTAAAATTCAAGACATACAGCACCTTCAGTTTATCCAATACATATGCATTATCTATCGCAAATTCTCCGGCACCCCCGGACCAGCCTCCGATAAGCAGATACATCACCAGCCATAAAAGACCTGTCAGCAGCATTAAGTAATATTCATAATGACTAAATACACGCCGGATACGCTCGGATACGCTGTCTGTATTTTCCTCGCACCAATTCATCAGAACGATTCCCATGCAGAAAGCTCCATAAGCCACTATTGCCGGCTCCTTCGTGAAGCAAAAGCAGAGTGCTGCCATAAAATGCAGTATCCATCGCTTTGAAAATGCAAAATATACAACCCATATAAAAAAACAGGTCGTAGCATAATCGAGGCTGTAATAATTTACCATGCCCAAAAGAAACGGTGAAAAAGCATAGAACGCGGCTCCGGCAAGATACAGCCCCCGCTGTCGTCCCGGGATCAGATACCTGATTGTCAAATAAAACCCTGCAATACTCCCCAAATAAAACAGTACATTCATCGCCGCCATTGTAACAGGAGGGTTATTGATAATCGTATTTATCATGCAGTACAGACCACCATAGGCCTGCGATAAATGCCCGTACGCTCCAAGACTGCTCAGGGAACGGACATCCATATCCCTGCAGGCCAGCTCATACAACGCGCCGTCCCACCGCAGCTGTACCTGAAACGGCTCTATTGCCAAAAGCCCTGCCGCCGCCATGAGAAGCAGAAACGGGTAGTATACTCTGATATCTGCCTCACGCTGTCTTTTCAGTCTCACCGCACAATACAGACCGCAGACGATCCATGCGATATCCGTAACCGCATAGTATAATCCATATTCAGCCCGCCGTATATCCGATATTAGAAGCAGCACAAAAAACAACACAAGTATGCCGTTCAGTAAATATATCTGTCCACGTATACGCTCCCATTCCACACTTTTTGTTATGCAGAACAAGTAACAGCCCAACGCTCCAAACGCGGCCGCCACACATGGCAGCACATACTGTTCTCCCTGATAAGCGATGGTAGAGAAACACCAGGACAGCCAGAGCAGGAGCACCGCGGTGACTCCTGTCAATAATATCCCCGTTCTCCTATCGCTCATCCGCATTTTTTTGGACAGTCTCATCAAAGTTAATCCTTTCTTCCTCAATCACCAAAGGCCGGTTCATTATTCTCTGATTCATGCTCAGAATATATTCCCCAAGCAGTCCGATAAAAATCAGCTGAACCGCACCGAGGAAAAACAAACCAACTGCTATGGTTGCCATCCCCATATTATAATTTTCCCACAAAACAAGCTTTATTATAACGTAAAATATTGCTATCAGAAAACTGATCCCCGCGATAATAAAGCCCATAAAAGACGCCAGGCGAAGCCCTATCTTAGTATAAGAAGTAAAGCTCAGCATTGCCGCGTCATACAGCTTATAAAAATTATTTTTTGTCTTTCCATATCTGCGCCGCTGCTGCTCATACGGTATTTCCTTTCGCTTCCACCCAAGCTCTGCCACAATCCCACGTAAAAAGGGCGTCGGATCATTCAATTTACGAAGAACCTCTATAAACTCCCTGTCGTACAGACCAAAGCCTGTAAAATGCTCTATCTGTTCTACCTCCGACATTTTTTTAATCAGCTTATAATAGACGGAACGAAGAAAATACATCAGTTTATTTTCTTTGCTGGTCGTCTTCTTCCCGATTACGATTTTATATCCCTGCTCCCACTCCTTTACAAACTGTGGTATCATTTCAACAGGATCCTGAAAATCGGCACATAACAGGATGACACAATCCCCTGTCGTCTGTTGGAGTCCGTAATAGGGAGAATTGAACTGCCCGAAATTCTTGGCATTAAAAATGGCTTTGATATTGGGGTCCTTTTCGCAGAGTGTCCGCAGCCGATTCCTAGTGTCATCATTTGACGCGTTATCTATAAATACCAGCTCATATTGGTATTCAGCTAAAATCTCCTGCTTAAATATACCTACCACCGCTTCCGCCAAAGGAATTACATTCTCTTCCTCATTGTATGTAGGTACCAAAATGCTGATTTTCCCCTTCATAGCGCCCTCCGTATCCTTTTGTTTACAGTTCCATCAGATAATTATATAATGCTCTGTCCATCAGCGGCTCCTGATCCTGATTCGGCTTCCCAAATTCAAGCTTCGGAGACACAACGGTATTGTTTTGAAGCATTATCTCGTATAAATGCGGCATCTCATCCTCCCATTCCATATGGCCTGTGCCCTCAGTATCATAAATGTGATCCGCCAAAATACCATACGCATTCGCAATCCTGCAAAAATCCGGAACCGTATAGCCGCTGTTTTCCATGGTATAATAATAATTTGACTCAAAGTACATCTCCTGAAAATGCCGAATCATTCCCAAAGACATATTGTTAAGGACAACCATCTTAATCGGCAATCTTTCCCTTGTAATAAATTGCAGCTCCTGAATGTTCATCTGAAATCCTCCATCGCCGCAAAAACATACGACCGGCCTGCGCGTGGCATAATATATACCGATTGCCGCCGGCAGGGCGTACCCCATGGAACCGTGCCCACCGGAAAAATAGAGCCTCTGCCGTTCCTTCATTCTGAAGGACTGCGCAACCCAAACCATATTTTGCCCCACATCCGCCACAACATTATAAGCATCCGGAACAGTATAGCTGATTGCGTTAATGATCCGATTAGGCTCCTTCTCATCTATATATTTTATCCGCTGCTTGATTTCCCTGCAAACCGCAAGCCAGCTCTCATAATGCTGTTTCGTACTCATAACCGCATCCAGAATCCTCAATGCCGATGACAATGAGAGCCGGAACTGCTTCTCATCCTGCCGTATTTTATTTTCAAGCTCGTTTTCATCAATATCCACGCGAATAATTGTTGCCTGTGGCGCAAAATTCTCTCTTTTTCCGCCGACCTGCCGCACATCCAGTCTTGTACCCAGACAAATGAGCACGTCGCACTTTGCCACAACAAAATTTGCGGTACGATTCCCGTAAGCGCCAATAAAACCGTAGTAAATTCCTTCCAACCCTTTATCCTCCGGAATAATGTCTACGGCTAACATACTGGATACAACGGGAATCGAACATTTTCTCAAAATTTCCCTGATTTGTTCCACTCTGTTGTCTGTTTTAATTCCGTTTCCCAGCAAAATACATGGTCTTTCCGCCTTTTTCAGGATTTCCTCAAGGCAGCTCTGATACCATCCGCACTCCTCCGAGGAATCATCTTCTTCGTGACAGCACTGCTCTTCATGCGGCAGGGAGGCCTCATCCGTCTCTGCACGCAGAACATTCATGGGAATATCCAAGACAACAGGACCTTTCCTTCCCGTATCAGCCTCCCGGAAGGCCTCGTTCAACACTCTTCCGATATCCTTTGGATTTTCTACATATACTGCCATCTTGGTCACACCCGCAACCATTGATATAATATCTGTTTCCTGAAATCCCTTCTGACGAATTTTCGATGCGCCCTTCGCTTCAAAGGTATTTACCTGCCCTGTGATGAAAACCGTCGGAATGGAATCAAAATACGCATTACAGATGCCGGTTATTAAATTGGTAGCACCCGGACCGCTTGTAGCGAACGCCACCCCCACTTTATGGGAGGCCTGCGCATAGCCGCATGCAGCAAAAGCAGCGCCTTGCTCATGATAGGTGATATGCGTTGCGATATCCTGCTCATATTTTCCTAAGGAATCCATTAAGTGAGTGACCATCCCTCCCGGATATCCAAACACGTCCGTAATACCTTTCTGAATAAGATATTCCACTATATAATCCGATACTTTCATTCTCTCTCCTGCTTTCTATGAATGGGCAGATCAATCTGAAATCTTATTTGCTTCATACTCTTCTCGTGGCAAAAACGGAAACATATCATCAATCTCAGGCGATATAATCGTCCCATCCGGCTGTACTTTCGACGAAAGCTTCGGCTCAAAATTCTGTTCCGGGTCGCAAATCACCTCGCAGAGAGCAGGCCCTTCCGTATGGAGCAACTCATCCATCGCTGCCGGTATCGCATCCTGCCTTGGAATTTTCACATACTTCACTCCATACGCCCATGCAATTTTCTCAAAATCCGGAAAGCTGATTCCGGTCCCGTCGCATACGCCAACCAACGGCGGTTCAAACAGGTTTTTCTGTGTCTGCCTGATCGAATGGT
The DNA here is from genome assembly GCA_947178465.1 of uncultured Lachnospiraceae bacterium. Lineage (GTDB taxonomy): Bacteria > Bacillota > Clostridia > Lachnospirales > Lachnospiraceae > COE1. The sequence continues at coordinate 16,294 of CAMWYL010000023.1, forward strand.
ATCCGTTGTTATTGATGATGATGATCTTCAGGTTCAACTGATGGTACACCACCGTCTGAAGCTCTTGAATATTCATCTGAAAGCTGCCATCTCCGTCAATACAGATCACACGCTTTCCTTTCCTCGCCATCGCCACACCGATTGCTGCGGGAAAGCCATAGCCCATGGCAGCACATCCCGAATTGGTGAACAGCCGCTGTCCCTTCTTTATCCGCATCGCCTGGAAGGTAATCACACAAGCCGCGCCATTCCCGGTAACCACGCTTTCCTCCGCTTCAAGATATTCACTCATCTCCTTGGTAAACACATACGGGTTCACCGGTTCCGGATTGTCGTAGTATTGCGGTAATACCGCCGGATACCTCTGATGAATATCCCTGCACCACGCAAGCCACCCGGAACAGTCCTTTGCAGGTTCCGCACAGTCAAGCCATTCCTGCATAACCTCCCGCAAATCGGCATGTATCGGTAAATCCACATGTACCGTAGGCTTCCGAAGCTCTGCATCATCAATGTCAACCACAATCTTGTAAGCGCGCTTGGCAAATTCCTTATAATTATAGCTGATCTGGCGAATATTCATCCTGCACCCAAGCACAATCAGCAGGTCGCTGTTCTGCACTACAAAATTTCCGCCCCGGGTGCCTACACTTCCCGGTCTTCCGCAATAATACGGATATTCATCCTCCAACAGATCATGGGCGTTCCACGCAGTGACCACGGGAATCCGGAGCTTGTCCGTCAATGCCCTGAATATATCATACGCTCCCGAAAGCCTCACGCCGGTTCCTGCAAGAATAACGGGGCGCTTTGCGGCCCTTATTCGTGAAAATACCTCTGCCGTCAGCTTTGAATCGTATTTGGGACATTCCTGTTGTTCCGACTCACTCTCATCAAATCCCTTCAGCTCGTCGGTCTCAATCCATGCAGCCTGAACATCTACGGGAATATCTAACCATACGGGACCCTTTCTCCCATGATTGGCAAGATACCAAGCCTTTTCCAAATGATAACGGATTTCCGAAGGCTCTGTCACCATTTTCGAATATTTCGTCATATGCTTCACACAATCAACGATTTGAAACTCCTGATCTCCAAGCTGACGCAGCGGGACATCCGT
>CAMWYL010000024.1 GCA_947178465.1 uncultured Lachnospiraceae bacterium
GGGTGATGGAAGGAAAGAAGGAGCGGCAATTGAATTATGAGATGCTCAGAATCATTGCGATGCTGATGATTGTCTGCCTCCATTATCTCAGCAGGAGCGGGCTGCTCGGCGACCCTGCGCGGGCGGATATGGGGGCCGCGGATTACACCGTGTGGCTGACAGAGGCGTTCTGTATCGTTGCGGTCAATGTATATGTGCTGATCAGCGGGTATTTCGGTGTGGATGCCCGGAGAGGGACAACGCTTCTTACGGCGGGGGATGTGCTCAAAAGACCGCTCAGGATATGGCGTGTCGCATTTTTTTATTCGATTGCAATCGGCGTAATCGCGTTCCTTATGGGGATGTGGGAATTTGACATATACCGTCTTTTTACCTATATTTTTCCTGTCGTAACGGAGCATTATTGGTTTGTGACTTCGTATATTATTCTCTGTCTGTTCATGCCGTTTTTGAACGGTGGCCTTACGCTGCTTGGCAAAAGGGGCGCATATGCGTTGCTTTTTGGAATGCTTGTGATTTTCAGCATTGCAAAAACCGTTATTCCCATGCAGCTTCCTTGGGACAAGTACGGCTACGATGCCTATTGGTTTGTCACTCTGTACCTGACAGGCGCGGTGCTTCGAAGATATGGAACGCCCGGTCTTCAAAGGAGAGGGCGGGCGTTTGCGGTTTATCTGATCAGTGTATTGTTAATCTTTGCAAGTTTTGTCGGGATCAGGATGGTGTTTCTGAAAACAGGGCGGTTGGAAAATATGATACATTATGCCTATACCTACAATCATCTGTTCTGCTATATGGGTGCAATCGGGTTATTTCTGGCTTTCGCGCAGCGGGAGGGGGGCGGCATTCGATTGGAGCGCTTCCGGAAGCTGATAGAGCTCTTTTCGGGGGCGACCTTTGGCGTGTATCTGCTGCATGAACACATTGACATCCGCGAGCGGTGGACGACATGGTTTCCCGGAGACGCGGCACAGGGCGGCTCCGCCCCGGGGGTTCTCCTTCGTATGCTCGGCGTGGTGTTTGTAATGTACTTGGGATGCTCCATAATTGAAATCCTGCGGGCAAAGCTGATGTCGCTTGTGAAGATTCGGAAAGAGAAGATTTATAAGGTTGAGAAATAAACGGAAGGAGCGCAATTAACACGGAAAAGCAATCACAAAGCCAAAAGAACAGAATATGGACAATCGTTTTACCGGCATTGGCGCTCCTGCTCTATCCGCTGCGGCATGTCCTGACAGGGGCAGATCTGATGGATGCGGGCTATGCGCTGGGAAATTACCGCTTTTTTGATGTGCTGGGGCAGACGTGGAAGCTTGCGACGTATCTTGCAAATGTGTTGGGAGTAGCACTGTCGCATTTGCCGATGGGCGATACCTGGGTCGGGATGAACATATATACGGGACTTCCGGTGGGCGCAACGGCAGCAGCTGTCTATGTGTTTATGGTAAAACGGTATGGACGGTGGAACCGACGGCAGAACCGCAGGTATCCATATCTGTTGTTTGCGGCGGAGCTTATGGCGCTTTCACTCTGCTGGGCGCCGACGGTTATCTTATATCACTATCTGGGCTATATGATGATGACGATGGCGTCTCTCGTGCTGTTTTGTGCAATCACGAAGGATTCCTGCAGGGAGTATATCGCAGCCGGAATCATCCTGGGACTTTGCGTAGCGGTTCGAATGCCGAACATTACATACATGGCATTCATTCTGCCGGTATGGTATTTTTTCTTTTTGAATCGCAGAAAATATGAAGGAGCCTTCAAAAAAGCGCTAAGCCGCACCGCTCTTTGTATCGCGGGATATCTTGCGGGACTTTTGGTGCCGCTGCTTGTGATCGGATTGCGCTATGGGTTTGACGCATATCCGGAGATGATCGGCTCTCTGTTTGGCATGACGGAGACGGCGACCGATTATAAGCCCACGGAAATGCTTATGGCGATGTTTGGCGATTATATCCGCTACAGCGGATGGCTGCTTTTGTTTTTGGGCTATACGGCGGCGGGATTTGTGCTCTTTGCCGTAAAAAAACGATTGATAAAAGGCAGTAAGGTGAAAGCAGGGACATATCTGTTCCGCACGCTCTGGCTGACAGGATTGTTGGTACTTTTGCGGTTTTGCTATGGCAGGGGAATGTTTGACTTTGATTATACGGACAATTTCTCGATGTATAAATGGGTGACCGTTTATCTGCTGGTTGTGATTGTACTTTGTATATGGATGCTGCTTTACAGAGACGGGGATGCGGTGTTGAAGCTGTGGTCCGTGTTCACCCTTGTGACGATATTCATTACACCGCTTGGCAGCAATAACGTGCTTTATCCGCTTATCAACAATCTGTTTCTGCTTGCGCCGGTGTCGGTGCTGCTCCTTGCGGAGGCTTTTAAGGCATTCAATCGTGCCGCTGCCCGCTTTGGAAATGCGGATTTTTCCTTTGTGGGAAAAGGAATGCTCTGCTTTATTGTGGCCTGTACCGTGATACAAAGCTTTCTGTTCGGTATCGGTTTTGTATTCCATGATGCCAAAAGCGCACAGGAACCGCGTACAGTCCTGCAATTGCAAAGCGGTGCTGCCGCAAACGGACTGCGGACAACAAACGCCAAGGCCGCAGCGCTTCAGACGCTTGACAGCTGGCTTACTCAAAGCGGCCGGACCGCAGACCGGGTTATTCTTTATGGAAATATTCCCGCACTCGCCTATATTTTTGACTTGCAGCCTGCGGTGTTCTCAACATGGCCCGATTTGGAATCGAACGCGCTTTCCCGGCTTGAGGAGGATTTGGCCGCAATAGACAGCGATTGGCCTATTGTCATTCTCGGAGTAGCGTCAGTTGACCGATTGACCGAACAGTCCGGAAACTTATACAAAAAGCTGTGTGCAATTCAAACATTTATGCAGAAAAATAACTATGTTGAGGTATATTCCAACGAGGCGTATCGGGTTTACACCCGCGAATGAATCTGGTTGCCGCAGTCGGCAGCGCGCAGTATTTTGTTTCCCCTGCCGGATGTAATCTCAGCCAACCGTTTCAACTATCTTGCAAAATCCGGATAAAGTGTGTAAGATAAAGAATAATGCAACCATGTGGAAGGGAGAGCCTTATGATTAATTTTAATGTACCGCCTTTTACCGGAAGAGAGATTGAATACATCACACAGGCTGTTGAAAATCAGAAAATCTGCGGCGATGGCCCCTTTACGAAAAAATGCAGCGAATGGATTGAACAGAAAACAGGGACAAAAAAATGCCTGCTCACGACCTCCTGCACCCATGCGACAGAGCTTGCTGCGTTTCTGACGGATGTAAAGGAGGGGGATGAGGTCATTATGCCGGCCTTTACCTTTGTATCGACAGCGGATGCGTTTGTGCTTCGCGGGGCAAAGGCGGTATTTGTTGATATCCGTCCTGATACAATGAATATTGATGAGACGAAAATAGAGGCTGCCATCACACCCCGGACAAAGGCCATCGTTCCGGTGCACTATGCGGGAGTGTCCTGCGAGATGGATGTCATTATGGCGCTTGCGGATAAGTATGGGCTTGCGGTGATAGAGGATGCGGCACAGGGCATCATGGCCTCCTATAAGGGAAAGGCGCTCGGCGCAATCGGGGACTTCGGATGCTTTTCCTTCCATGAGACAAAGAACCTCAGTATGGGAGAGGGCGGTGCTCTTTTGATCAAGGATGAGCGGTATGTGGAGGAAGCGGAGATCATTCGGGAGAAGGGAACCAACCGCAGTAAATTTTACAGAGGGCAGATTGACAAGTATACTTGGGTTAATTATGGCTCCTCCTATCTGCCGAGCGATATGAACGCTGCGTATCTTTGGGCGCAGCTGGAGCTTGCGCAGGAGATTACGCAGGCGCGGATTGACAGATGGAATCAGTATCATACACTGTTGCAGCCGCTGGCGGAGCGGGGGATTATTGAGCTGCCGACAGTGCCGGAGGGCTGTGTGCATAACGGGCACATGTACTATATCAAGACGAAGGATATTGAGGAGCGCAGCAGGTTTATCGAATTTATGAAGGAGAATGGCATCTGGGCGGTATTTCATTACATTCCGCTTCACACGGCGCCTGCGGGACGCAAGTTCGGTATTTTTGTCGGAGAGGATGTTTACACGACAAGAGAGAGCGAACGCCTTGTCCGCCTTCCGATGTTTTATGCACTAAAGGAATCAGAGGTTGATTATATCGTAAGCAAGGTGAAGGAGTTCTATCACGTATGATGAACAGGCACACAAAAGGAACGGCGGGCAAGTGGTGTGCGGTATTGGGCTTCATGTTGGTGCTGGTGCTTGTTCCCGCAGTATTTTTTGACTTTTACTATGATTTGAATGATGACACGGCGATCAAGGATATTTTGTCGGGAACCTACACGGGGATTCCGAGCGGATACAGCATACAAATGTTATTTCCGCTATCTTGGGTGATTGCCATGGCTTACAGAATCATTCCGGCGGTTCCGTGGTATGGTCTGTTTCTGTGTGTGTGCCAATTTGGTGTGTTTGCGTTGATGGCGTGGCGCTTGGCGGGACGGATGAAAAGGGGGTTAACAAAAGCAGCGGCGCTTGGCGTTCTTGCGCTGGTGGCGCTTGGGCTTTTCCTGCGGCAGCTGGTAATACTGCAGTACAGTGTGACTTCAGGACTCTGTATGGCGTGCGCGGTGTTTCTGTTTCTCACGGGGGAGAATGCAGACAAGCCGTCAGTGTTTGTCAGGCGCAATACCGTGCCGGCGCTGTTGGTAGTCCTGTCCTTTATGATTCGGACGGAGATGTGTATGATGCTGATGCCGTTTTTGATTTTTGCAGGTCTTGTGAAATGGAGCGGCGAGGAACGGATCTTTACAGGAACGAACTTCAGGAAATATCTGTTTTTGTTTGCGGGTGCGATGCTTGGAATATTGGTGATGTTTTCTCTTGACAGTCTGGCGTACAGCAGCAGTGAATGGAGGAGCTTTCGGAGCTTTTTCGATGCACGCACGAAGCTGTATGATTTTTATGACCTGCCGCCTTATGAGGATGAGAATGCGGCATTTTATGCATCCATTGGTCTGTCGGAGGAATCGTTTACGTTGCTTGAAAACTATAATTTTGCGTTGGATGAATCCATTGATGCGTGGATGCTGGAATCCATCGCGGCGTATCAGCGGCAGCGCGCATATGACGGAAAAGGGCTTCATGCCACGCTGGGCTATGTGACAAGGAGGAGTCCTGCGGAGGCCTTGTGGCAGTATCGAAATCAAATGCTCTCGGGACTTGGCAGTCTTGGAAGAACCTTCTTCCCGGGGAATGGTGCCACAAGAAGCGCTACGTCGCTGTCGGGTGAGACGGTTTGCGGTTATGCGGTACTCGGGGCGTATGCAGTCTATGTGCTTTTATGTATTTTGCCGGTGCGCTTCGGAAAAAAATGGAAAGCGATTGTTAAAATTCTTGTGCTGGTGGTTATCCGCAGTGTTTTGTGGTTATATTTATATATGGTAGACCGTGCGATTGAGCGCGTGACGATTCCGCTTCTGATGGCGGAGCTTGCAACGCTGTCGGGACTGATGCTTACGGAGTATCGGTCTGCGGTGAATCAGGAGCGGCGCGGTCGCATGGAGTTTCTGAGCGGCATGGCCAATACGGCAATCTGTATGCTTGGAATTTTGTTTCTGGCGGCCGCCTTCCGAACCGGCTTTCATCGGACCATGGAGGAGTTTCGGGACAGGGCGCTTGCGGATGCGCGTTGGGAGGCGTTGAAAAGCTATTGTGCCGCAGATGCGGACGGTTTTTATGTGATTGATGTGTATTCCTCGACCTCTTACAACGGTGCGCCGTATTCAGAGAAGATTTTTGAAAAAGTGGATTCCTCTTATCGGAATTTTGATATCTGCGGCGGATGGGTGGCAAAGAGCCCTCTATACAGGGAGAAGCTTGTGAGAGCAGGCCTTCGGGATGTCCAGAGCGCTCTCTGTGCAAGGAAGACAGGTGCAGGGACGAAGGCGTATTTTGTGGCGTTGCCGGATAAGGATGTGACGTGGCTTAGCGCTTATTATGAGAAGCGCGGCATTGCGGCAGTGCCTGTCTGTGTGGATACCATATACGCACCGGAGGGAACACCCGCGTTTTCGGTATATGTGTTGAACGTGTCCGGCCTTTGACGGGAACGGACGAATGGAATGAGAGAGGCAGGATAAAGGATGGAACCTGTAAAAAAGGATATAAGGCTTTGCGGACAGCAGATTTACCTTCGGCCGATTACGGCGGAGGATACGGAGTCAGTCGTGCGGTGGCGAAACGAAAAGGCGGTTGTGGATAATTTTATTTACAGAAAGCCGATATCGGAGGAGGAGCACCGCGACTGGCTGAGAAACAAGGTGGAGACGGGACTTGTACACCAGTTTATCGTGTGTGGAAATGCGGATGATATGCCGCTTGGATCTGTTTATCTGCAAAATTTTGATGAGGTAAACAGGAAGGCCGAGGAGGGGATTTTCCTGGGAGAGAGGAAGCTGTGCGGGAGAGGCATCGGTACGGAGGCAGCAAAACTGATGCTGTCGTACGCTTTTCGTACATTGGGACTCCATAAGCTTATGGCAAGGGTTCTGGCATATAATCAGTCCAGCATCCGTATGCATGAAAATGCGGGCTATACGCAGGAGGCTTGCTTGAAAGAGGAACTGTTACTGAACGGAAAGTACGAGGATTTAATTTTATTCGGGGCGATAAATCCCGAAAAATAGGGGAGATACCTTGGGACGGAGGAAAAGATGAGCAAAATCAGTTTTGTCATTCCATGCTACAGAAGCGAGAAGACCCTGGAGGCGGTTGTAAAGGAAATCAGGGACACAATGCAGGAGATGACGGCTTATGAATACGATATCATTCTGATCAATGACTGTTCGCCGGATGAAACGTTTGCGGTTATAGAACGGCTTTGCAGGGAGTATGATAACATTACGGGAATTGATTTGGCGAAGAATTTCGGGCAGCATGCCGCATTGATGGCGGGATTGCGCCAATCGGACGGGGACATTGTGGTGTGCCTGGATGACGACGGACAGACTCCGGCCAATGAAGCAGGAAGTCTGATCAACGAAATAGAGAACGGGCGGGATGTCGTCTATGCAAGCTATGCGTCCAAGAAGCATAACGCGTTTCGCAATTTTGGCACCCGGATGAATGACTTAATGACGCGGGTGATGCTCGGGAAGCCCAAGGAGCTGCGTATTACGAGTTATTTTGCCGCAAGGCGCTTTGTTGTGGACAGCATGCTGGAATATGGGAACAGCTATCCTTATGTTATCGGGTTGGTGCTGCGCACAACGGGAAACATTTCCAATGTACCCGTGACGCACCGCAGTCGTGAGGTCGGCACTTCAGGATACACGATGAAAAAGCTGCTGGGGCTTTGGTTTAACGGGTTTACGGCGTTTTCCATTCTGCCGCTCAGAGTCGCCACGGTGACGGGAGCGGTGTTTGCGGGAAGCGGATTTATATATGGAATTTACACGATTATCAAGAAATTTGTGAATCCGAATGTGCCGCTTGGCTTCAGCTCCCTGATGGCCGCGCTTGTGTTTATCGGTGGGATGCTGATGGTCATGCTTGGGCTGATCGGGGAATATATAGGACGGATCTATATCAGCATCAATAATTCCCCGCAATATGTAATCCGAGAGGTGATTGGCGGGGAGAGCGGCGCAGTGTCGTGTGAGACGCGGCGGCATGGAGACGAGTGATACAATCAGGTTGGGAAAGAGCAGGGAACAGGCTTGGAGTTTTTAAGAGATATATTATCAGATCAAAAGCATGTGAAAAGAAATGCAAACATACAGATACTGATGGCGACGCTGGCCTTTATTCTGCTTGTCCGGGTGTATCCCATGGGATTGCCGCAGATTCATGAGATATCAAAGCAGCAGGCGGTTCCGGAGTCCGCGCGGGAGGAGCTGACCGGAGAGGCTTTTACCACACGGGATAAGAAGCTGCAGACGGTATATTTTACGCAGGAGCATTTGTACCGGATTGTTCTGTATCTGAATTGCGTGGTGACAAAGGAGCGGACGGTCACGCAGACGATACTGTTTCGTCTCTACAATGATGCCTTTTCCTGTATTTATGAAGAAGAGTACAGCTGTTTGAGAATGGCGAAGGACGGGTATCTGAGTGCGTCGGTTGATATGGATGTGGAGCCGGAGCAGACTTATTACTATGAAATCCTTGTGCCGGAGGAATTTGAGAACTATATAGAGCTTCCGATTGCGGACAGGGGCACGCTCGGACAGCCGGAAAACAGCACGCTTTATATTGACGGAATTATCAATGACGAGGTCTGCCTGATTGCGGATTTTGACTACTCCAAGCCTTTGCCGGTATGGGGAATCGTACTCCGTTATGTTCTGATTATTGCAGTATCGGCGGCGCTGTACGTGTTTGTCATGTTGGGGTTGGATTACTGTGACCGAAGCTTTTCGGCCTATGCGGGCGTGATTGACAGATATGCAAGGGTGGCGGGAAGCGTGCTTGCGGGTGCGGGTGCGGTATTCCTGTTTCTGTTTTGCGTGGTATGGAATAAATTCGGCGGCGGTTTTTGGGACAGGCTGTTTTATGCGATTGCCATTCTGATTGCGGGACTGTGGACGGCAGGGGCTTTGTGGCTGCCTTTTTTCTATCCGAAAAAGTCCAAAAGGGCACAGGTCCCGGTGGGAAGGCAGTTTTCCTTTCGGTGGCGGAATTATATACAGACGGTGAGCTTTGGCCTTTTATTTTACGCATTGTGTCAATATGTGAACGCGCAGAGGGAATATGACCATATGTCAAACACCCGATGGATGTTAATTTTCCTTGCCATTGCGTTTTTGATGATGTTTAGCGAGAAGCAGTTCTTAAATATACTGAGCGTTATATGGCTTGTCGTTGGTGTGACAGGCGCAGTGATATACTGCGGCAGTATTACGGATGGGGAAAACGCGCTTATGATTGCGAAGCTTACCTCCGGTGTGGTGATTGCGTGGGGGCTTTTGATAATCAATATCTTATTGCAGCTCAGAGTAAGCAGAGACAGCTTAGTGTCTGTGAAGGATATGGTTTTGACGCATGTTCCGCAGGTTATATACGGTGTGTTGTGGGTGATCTTTGCCCTGTTTATGTGGGTATACCGCTTTGAAAAAGTATGGGTGTTCACCGCGGTTTTACCGTTTTTGACCATGTTTTTCTTCCGGTTTACGCCTGCCGCCAAAGGTCGTTTTTTAAAAAATTTTACAAATGGGATATTGCTGAGCTTTGGGCTTGTGACCTTATTCTGTCTGCATCACAGACCGTATCATTATTGGATGCGTTATGGAGGAATGTTCCACACGGTTGCCTGTACGGGTATGTATCTGGCGGTTGTGCTGGGGGCAGCTGTCGGTAAGCTTTACGGCAGACTTAAGGATAGCAGACATATGCTGTGGAGATGCTTTTATGAGCTTTCGATGGTGGCGTGCGTGATTGGATTTATTTTTCTTACAATATCACGGACAGCCTTTATGGCATCGGCTGTTACCATCGTTATGGTGATGGGTTTGGCTGCCGTTGCGTATCGAAAAACGCTCCAAAGGGTATTGCAGGAGCTGGGAATACTTGTTGTGGCGACGGTGGTATGCTTTCCGGTAGTATTTAGCACGGTAAGAATGATTCCCGCAATAGCTGATGACCCGATTCAATATGAAATTGAAGCTGAGAATGAAAGTAATGTGGTAAAAAAGGGGGATCGGATCAATTCAGGACTGTACATGACAGTAGAACACTTTTTTGCCGTGTTTTTTGGCAGGTTTCATAACGAGGCCGCCGAGGACGGGGATGCGGCAGCCCGTATGAATGAGGAAGTATGGGAACAAGGGCTATTGGCGTATACCGGTAACGATTTTGCCGGAATGAATGTGGGTCAGATAGAGAATGCCTCGGAGAATAATGCCACGCCGGAGGAGGGCAGGGATATCTCTAACGGACGTTTTGAAATATTTCGGGATTATATCAAGGAACTGGGGCTTAAGGGGCATCCGAGGATGGGACCGTTGGAGGGCACAGGAAGTGAATATGCGCATGCACACAATTCCTATTTGCAGGTTGCCTATAATTTTGGTATGATAGCAGGGATGGTATTTTTATCCATATGCGCGTTGGCATTGTGGAGCGCGGCAAGGCTTGTTGTGACACAGGGCAGGCAGTATGGCATTTATATGGTGCCGTTTGCGTTGGTAGTTGTTTTTGGATTTGTCAGTCTCACGGAATGGGCGTTTCATCCCTGTATTCCGGCAGGCTTTTGCTTTTTGATATTGCAGGTGCTTCTTATGCGCCAATAGGGTTGCCTCAACAGGCAGAAGGAAGGCAAGTTTGATATTATGAAGCTGTTAAACCGTGTGAATACCCAGCTCTTACAGAGAAGGATTGTGCTGGTATTAATTGATATTATGACGGTATGTGTGTCAAGCGTCATACCCTTGTGGATACGTTTTGAACTGAAATATTCGGATATTCCGGCGGAATATCTGACTTCGGCGTGGGATTTTATGCTGGTGAATGTGGTGATTACCCTGGTGGTATTTTATCTGTTCCGGCTGTATCACAGCTTATGGGCGTTTGCGGGTCCCACGGAGGTGCAGAATATTGTGGCTGCGTGTTTTTTATGCGCGGTTCTGAATTTTGTCGGGATGCGTCTGTTGGATTATCCGATTCCGAGAAGCTATTATTTCATGTATGCGCTTGTACTTACCGTGATTACTACCGGCGGCAGGTTTTCCTACAGGATTATGCGGGGAATAAAGCATAAGCGGCAGAATCGTAAAAATGGCACCCGTGTAATGATCATCGGCGCAGGGGATGCGGGCAATACCGTTATTAAGGAGATTACAAACAGTAATTACAGTACAATGGTCATTAAGTGTATTATTGATGACAATGAGAATAAATGGGGAAGGTTTATTCAGGGCATCAAAATTGTCGGCGGCAGAGACCGGATTGTCGAGTATGCGGCTCTTTATGGGATTGACGAGATTATCATCGCGATTCCCTCTGCGAGCCGTCCGACCATGCGTGCGCTTGTCGAAATCTGTAAGGAAACGAGCTGCAAGCTGCGTACCCTGCCGGGAATTTACCAGCTCGTAAACGGAGAGGTGAAGGTCAGTAAGCTTAGAAATGTGGATGTCGAGGATTTACTGGGCAGAGATCCGATCAAGGTGGATTTGGAATCGATTCTGAATGAGGTATATAATAAAACCATTATGGTAACCGGCGGCGGCGGTTCTATCGGAAGCGAGCTTTGCCGCCAGATAGCGGGGCACCGGCCCGCAAGGCTGATAATCGTCGATATCTATGAGAACAGTGCCTACGAGATACAGCAGGAATTAAAGTATAAATATCCAAATCTGGATTTGATTGTGCTGATTGCCTCTGTGAGGAACACAAACCGGATGAATAACATTATGCAGGAATATCATCCGGATGTCATCTATCACGCGGCGGCGCACAAGCACGTGCCCTTAATGGAGGTCAGTCCGAATGAGGCGATTAAGAACAATGTCTTTGGGACATGGAAAACCGCACAGGCCGCAGTGCAGAACGGTGTGAAGAAGTTTGTGCTGATATCTACGGATAAGGCGGTGAATCCCACGAATATCATGGGAGCAAGCAAACGGATTTGTGAGATGATTATCCAGACCTACAACCGGCACTATGATACGGAGTTTGTGGCGGTACGCTTTGGCAATGTGCTGGGAAGCAACGGGAGCGTGATTCCCCTGTTTAAAAAGCAGATTGCGGCGGGAGGGCCGGTAACGGTTACACACCCGGATATCATACGCTACTTTATGACCATTCCGGAGGCTGTTTCGTTGGTGCTGCAGGCAGGCGTTTATGCCAAGGGCGGAGAAATCTTTGTCCTGGATATGGGAGAGCCGGTGAAGATATTGGACTTGGCGAAAAATCTGATCCGCCTGTCCGGATATAAGATTGATGAGGATATCAAGATAGAGTTTACGGGGCTTCGTCCGGGGGAAAAGCTTTATGAGGAGCTTTTAATGAACGAGGAAGGTCTTACCGATACGGAGAATAAGCTGATCCATGTCGGGCGGCCGATAGAGTTTGATGAGTCAAAATTTTATGTGCAGCTGAATAACCTGAAACAGGCGGTGGAGAATGAGTGCGCGGATGTGCGGCCCCTGATTCAGGAGATTGTGCCGACATATATTCCGAAAAAAATATCGGAGGATTAAAAAGGAGGGTTTTGCAATGCCGGAAAATGAGAAAGGAAACAAAAGAATATATCTTTCTTCGCCTACAATGCACGGTGAGGAGCAGCGTTTTGTAGCGGAGGCGTTTGACACGAATTGGGTTGCGCCTCTCGGGCCGAATGTGAACAGCTTTGAGACAGAGATGGCGTCATATACGGGTTGCGGCTATGCGGCGGCGCTCAGTTCAGGTACGGCGGCAATTCATTTGGGGCTGAAGCTTCTGGGCGTAAAGCGGGATGATATTGTGTTTGTGTCTGACCTCACCTTCTCGGCAAGCTGTAACCCGATTGTGTATGAGGGGGCGGTGCCGGTGTTTATTGATTCGGAGCCGGATACCTGGAATATGTCTCCGGAGGCGCTGGAGCGTGCTTTTGAAAAATACCCGCACCCGAAGGCGGTAGTGGTGGTGCATTTGTACGGAACGCCTGCGAAGCTGGATGAAATCATGGAAATTTGTGACAGGCATCAGGTGCCGGTGCTTGAGGATGCGGCAGAGTCTCTCGGCTCTACATACAAGGGCAGCTTTACCGGAACCTTTGGGCGTATCGGTGTTTATTCCTTTAACGGGAACAAGATTATCACGACTTCCGGCGGCGGTATGCTGGTATCAAAGGAGGAGGCGCTTGTCCGGGAGGCGCGGGTACTGTCCACACAGGCGCGGGATGCGGCAAGGCATTATCAGCATTCTAAAATCGGATATAACTACAGAATGAGCAATGTTGTGGCAGGGATTGGCAGAGGGCAGCTGATCCATATGAGTGAGCATAAAATATTGAAAAACAAAATATATGATAAATATAAAGAAGCATTTGCGGATATCAGTGAAATCAGTATGAACCCCATGAATCCCAAGGGAGATGCGAATAATTGGCTTTCGTGCATTACGCTGGAGGAGGGATGCCGCGTGACACCAACGCGGATTATGGATGCGCTTGCGTCGGAGAATATCGAGTCGCGTCCGATTTGGAAGCCGATGCATTTACAGCCGGTATTTGCAGGCTGTGACTTTTTTAACCAAAATGCAGCCGGCATCAGCGTTGGTGAGGATATTTTTAATCGTGGCGTCTGCCTCCCAAGTGACATTAAGAATACGGATGAAGATATGGAAAAGATTATCCGTATTATCAAGGGACTGTTTTAAAGAAAGGAGACTTGTATGTATTCCAAATACATCAAGCGGGCGCTGGATATTATCATATCGTTTACCGCATTGGTCGTCTTAAGCCCGGTATTACTGATTGTGGCAATCCTTGTGCGGATAAAGCTTGGCAGCCCCGTAATCTTTCATCAGGAGCGGCCGGGCTATCGGGAGCGTATCTTTAAGCTGTGCAAATTTCGCTCCATGACGGACGCACGGGATGAGAACGGAACTCTTCTGCCGGATGAGGTGCGTTTGACACGGTTTGGAAAGACGCTTCGCGCGACGAGCCTTGATGAGCTTCCGGAGCTTTGGAATATCCTGAAGGGGGATATGAGCCTGATCGGCCCGCGGCCCTTGTTGGTCAGCTATCTGCCCTACTATACGGATGAGGAACGGTTAAGACATAGCGTGCGCCCGGGACTTACCGGATTGGCGCAGGTGCGTGGACGAAATCTTCTTGATTGGGACAGACGTTTTGCGACAGACGTGGAGTATGTCAAAAACATAAGTTTTTCCATGGACGTGAAAATATTTTTTATGACGATTAAAAAAATTCTTGTCCATGATGATATTGCTGTGGATACTGCAAAGGCAGAGGGGAATTTTGCGGAAATCAGGAAAGCAAGACTGGAATCGGAAACGGTAGAAAATAATAAGGAGTAGACCTATGAATCTGTTAATATTAAGCTGTGGGACCAGAGACAAGGTTGTCCAATACTTTAAGGCGGCTTTTGCGGGGGAAGGCAGAGTGGTATGTACTGACTGCAGCCCGTATGCGCCGGCGCTCTACGAAGGGGACGCTCACTATATTGTGCCAAGGATTACACAGTACGGTTATCTTGATGTAATATATGACATCTGTAAAAAAGAGAAGATTTCGGGCGTGTTGTCGCTTATCGACCCGGAGCTGTCCCTGATTGCAAAGCATGAGGAATCGTTCCGGGCTCTTGGCGTTACGGTGATCGGTTCCGATTATGCGCTGTGTGAGCGTACCTTAAACAAGTGGGAGCTGTACTGCTGGATGAAGGAGCATGGCTATCCGTGCGCCAAAACATATATGACGATGGAGGATTTTCGCCGCGCCCTGGAGCTTGGCGAGATCAGCTTTCCGGTTTTTGTAAAGCCGATGAAAGGCAGCGCAAGTATCCGGATTGCAAAAGCGGAGGATATGGAAACGGCTGATTTTCTGTTTTCACACGGTGAAGAGATGATTATACAGGAGTACATGGCGGGACAGGAAATCGGCGCGGATGTCTATATTGACTTGTTCAGCAAAGAGGTAGTATCCATTTTCACAAAGAAAAAGTTGGTGATGCGCGCGGGAGAGACCGATAAGGCGGTGTCCTTCATTGACGAGAGGCTTTTGGATGAGATTGAGCGGGTTGTACGGGAAAGCGGCTTTGCCGGACAGATTGACATCGATATTTTTGAGAAGGATGGCACATATTACTTTTCGGAGGTTAATCCCCGCTTTGGAGGCGGCTATCCGCATGCCTATGCCTGCGGCGCGGATCACATGCTGCTGATTAAGAACAATCTTCAAGGAAAGACCAATGCCAGGCGCATCGGCGGCTATGAAGTCGGAAAGGTTATGATGAAATATAATGAAATAATGGTTATTGATGAGAAATGATGAAAAAAGTATTGATTTTGGCAAATTCCGCGAGCGGGCTGTATGATTTTCGGAATGAGCTGCTTTTGGAATTATTGAAGGAATATGAGGTACACATCAGTCTGCCGGATGGAGACAAGGTGCCGGAGCTTGCGCGGGAGGGGTGTAAAATATATAATACGCCCATAGACAGGCGCGGCATGAATCCGGTGCGGGATATCCGGCTGTTCTGTAATTATTGGAAGCTGTTTTGCAGGGTGAAGCCCGATTTGGCGCTCACCTATACGATTAAGCCAAACATATACGGAAGCCTGTGCTGTCGTGTTTTGAAGGTACCGTATATCGCGAATATTACAGGGCTTGGCTCTGCATTTGAAAAGGGCGGCATGCTTCAGCGGCTTGTCGTGTTCCTGTATCGCACGGCGTTGAAAAGGGCGGAATGCATTTTCTTTCAGAACGGCAGGAACCGGGAAATCTTTGAGAAGCTGAGAATACGCGGTAAGAATACAAGGCTTGTTCCGGGGTCGGGTGTAAACCTTGACAGACACAGCTATAAGGACTATCCTTATAGGGCGGAACGCATGATATTTTTGTATGTGGGCAGAATGATGCGGGAAAAAGGGATAGACGAGCTTCTCTATGCGGCAAAGGCGGTTCACGGGGAATATCCGAATGTATTATTTAAGCTTGTGGGAAATTATGAAGAAGATTACAGGGATATCGTGGAGGAATACGAAAAAAAGGGTATATTAGAAGTAACGGGCTATCAGCAGAACATCATACCCTATTATCAGGAGGCGGATGCCATAGTGATGCCAAGCTATCACGAGGGAATGTCGAATGTCATACTTGAAGCGTCGGCAAATGGCAGACCGGTGCTTGCGTCCCTGATTCCGGGATGCATGGAGGGCTTTGAGGACGGCAGGACGGGCTTTGGCTTTCCACCCGGAGACGGTAACGCTTTGCTGGCGGCAATCAGGAAATTTATGGAGCTGCCCCGCGAGGAGCGTGCGCAGATGGGGAAAAACGCAAGACGCAAAATGGAAAAAGAATTTGACAGAAAATATGTAACAGACGCCTATATGGAGGAAATCCGGAGGTGCAAAAGGAGATAGTGTGGAAAGAACTTCTAAGCATCGCAGAGCGATGCTTAGAAGTTCTAAGTTCCACACTGAAGAACGCATAAAATACGGCGTTCTTCCCATTAATGATTTGTGTCTGTGGCCCAAATGTCACAGGCTGAGAGAAAGGCATGGGTATTGATATGAGCTTATATGAGAACATTGTAAACGGAAAAGAAAAGTTGTCATTGGTGGGACTGGGGTATGTCGGAATGCCGATTGCGGTGGCGTTTGCAAGAAAGGTTCAGGTAATCGGATTCGACCTGAACGCGGCAAAGATTGACCTGTACAAGTCCGGCGTTGACCCGACAAACGAGGTTGGCGATGAGGTCATCAAGAGCACGACGGTGGAATTTACGGCTGACCCTTCCCGACTGAAGGAGGCAAAGTTCCATATTGTGGCGGTGCCGACGCCGGTGAATGACGACCATACGCCTGATTTATCGCCAGTGGAGGGTGCGAGCAGGATTTTGGGACAGAACCTTACCAAGGGCTCGATTGTCGTGTTTGAATCGACGGTTTATCCCGGAGTTACGGAGGATATCTGTGTGCCGATTCTGGAGAAGGAATCCGGCCTGAAATGCGGTGTTGACTTTAAAATCGGATACTCGCCGGAGCGCATCAATCCGGGGGACAAGGTGCATCGCTTGGAGACGATTACAAAGATTGTATCCGGTATGGATGCGGAAACTCTCGAGGAAATCGCGCATGTCTATGAGCTGGTGGTGGAGGCAGGTGTCTACCGCGCCGAATCGATCAAGGTTGCGGAGGCAGCGAAGGTTATCGAGAACAGCCAGCGGGATATCAATATTGCGTTTATGAATGAGCTTTCGATTATTTTTAATAAAATGGGAATTGACACCAAGGCGGTTCTGGCGGCTGCGGGAACCAAGTGGAATTTCCTGAACTTTCAGCCGGGCTTGGTTGGCGGACACTGTATCGGTGTAGACCCC
>CAMWYL010000025.1 GCA_947178465.1 uncultured Lachnospiraceae bacterium
CTACACAAGGCAATTCGGAGGCAGCGTCAGATGTCGATAAGCGACAGGGACTGATTATGATAACAAAGAAGAAAAGGCGAATATTGGCGGTAGATGATAACAGCATCAGTCTTGCGTCAATTGAACATGAGTTGAAGGCGGAATATGAAATTATTGCCGTAAATTCCGGTGCGCGCGCCATAAAATATCTGCAAAGGGAACGACCGGATTTGATTCTTTTGGATATACAGATGGCGGGAAAGGATGGGCTTGAGACGCTCAGGGAGATTCGCTCAATGGAGAATTGTGGTGGGATTCCGGTGATTATGCTCACGTCCAAACAGGAAAGGGATACGATTGTTGCAAGCTCCAAGCTTGGGGTCGATGACTACGTGTTGAAACCTTTTAACGCACAGGACCTGCGTGATCGGATTGCGCGTGCCCTGAAGAACTCGGGAATCGGATGGTTCTAATCAGATACATATCAATAACGGAACACAGGGAGGAAACGAGTATGTACCACTGTCATATACATTTCTGTTTCATTGGTCATCAATGCAATGTGTTTGAGGTGATAAAGGAGATGCCGCCGCTGGAGCGTTTTACGCATTCGTTTTCAGAGGGAGATGAATCGGATGCGGCATTGTCGGCGAAGGCGGATGTGGTGATAGTCAATCTGTCGGATATGGATGGAAAGGAAACGCTGCGAACCGTAATGGCGGATAAGGGAGCAAAGACAGAGGTTATTCTGCTTGCGGATAAGGAGCAGACGGCGTTTTTGGCAGAGAATACGGAACAGATTAAGGATATATGGATAATGCCCATGACGGACGCAGAGGTGCGGTTCCGTTTCCTGCGGTGGCAGCAGACCTGCAAATCAGACAGGGATTTTGTACAGAGCGGCCGCTATCTGGAGGCGGCTATCAACAATACACCGAATCTTGTCTGGTTTAAGGATAAGGACGGCGTTCACAGGCTTGTGAATGACAGTTTCTGCAAATCGGTCAATAAGACGAAGGAACAGGTAGAGGGACGCAGGCACGCCTATATTTGGGATGTTGATCAGGACGACCCGGCTTGTATCGAATCGGAACTGGAGGTTATGAATAAGCGGGAAACCTGTGTGTCCGAGGAGGTCATTCAGACAGGGGACGGCATGCGGACGCTGATGACCTACAAATCCCCGCTGTATGACTTTGACGACAGTGTTATGGGAACTGTGGGTGTGGGAATCGATGTGACGCAGGAGCGTCTCTATGAGCGGGAAATTATCAGAAAGAACCGTATGTTGGAGACTATCTTCAGAAGCATAGACTGCGGAGTGATTTGTCATTCCATTGATGGAACACGGATTCTGAGCATCAATCAGGCTGCCCTTAAGATTTTGGGATATGAGTCCCAGAGCGAGCTGGAGGGAATGGGCTTTGACATGATTGCGGAGTCGGTCATGGAGGAGGACAGGGAGCGGCTGAAAGCTTCAATTGAAAAATTAAAAGAAGAGGGCGACAGTGTCAGCGTGGAATATCGTGTGTGCCATAAGAACGGCGAGATTTTGCATGTTATGGGCAACGTTAAGCTTCTGAGGGAGAACGGGGAATTGTTCTATCAGCGGTTTCTCTTGGACTGCACGGTTCAGAAGCTTCAGGAAAGGGAGAAGGAGCTGCATCATAAGGAACTGATACAGGCATTGAGTATTGATTATACGGTTGTGTATTTCGTTGATCTTGACACGGGAATGGGGACGCTGCTGCGCAATGATGACAGGGACGGACTGTCGTATGATATTGCTTCTTATAAGGAAATATCATACGAGGACGGCAGGGAGAAGTACATCCGGAAGTTTGTGCACGAGGAAGACAGAGAAATGCTGCGAGAGGCCTCTGCACCGGACAGACTGATGAAGGAGCTGGCCCAAAAGGATTTGTACAGTGTGAATTACCGTACACTCTATAATGGCACAATGCTGTATTTTCAGATGCGCGTTGTGCGTGCGGGAACGTGGGATGAGAATCATGGTGTTGTTCTGGGACTTCACAGTGTGGACGAGGAGACACGCAGTGAGCTGGAGAAAAAGAGCCTGCTGGAGGATGCGCTTTTACAGGCCAACAGGGCGAGCAAGGCCAAGAGTATTTTCCTGTCCAATATGTCGCATGACATTCGGACGCCGATGAACGCGATCGTCGGCTTTACGTCGCTGGCGCTTTCACATATCGACCGGAAGGAACAGGTAGAGGAATATCTTAAGAAGATTATGACATCAGGAAATCATCTGCTGAGCCTGATCAATGATGTCCTGGATATGAGCCGTATTGAGAGCGGCAAGATTCATTTGGAGGAGAAGCTGTGCAGTCTTCCGGATATTCTGCACGGATTGCGCAACATTGTGCAGGCTGACATTCATGCAAAGCAGATGGAGCTGCAGATTGACGCGGTGGATGTCACTGATGAGGAGATTTACTGTGATAAGCTACGGTTAAATCAGGTCCTTTTAAACCTCGTCAGCAATTCCATTAAGTATACAGGGGCAGGCGGCAAGGTCAATGTGCGCATTGTAGAACGAACCGGCATGTCCAAGGGCTATGCGACCTATGAATTTTATATCAAGGATAACGGTATCGGCATGAGCGAGGAGTTTATATCGCATATTTTTGAACCGTTTGAGCGGGAAGAAAATACGACAACCAGTGGGATTCAGGGAACCGGATTGGGGATGGCAATTACCAAGAATATCGTCGATATGATGAACGGCTCGATCGAGGTGAAGAGTGAGCAGGGCGTAGGCACGGAGTTTACGGTTATATTTACCTTCCGATTGCAATCCGGGGAAAAGGAAGAGCCGGCCATTCCGGAGCTCAAGAATTGCAGGGCTTTGGTCGTAGATGATGATTTTAACACCTGTGACAGTGTATCCTATATGCTGCAGCAGATCGGAATGCATGCGGAGTGGACCCTGTCGGGGAAGGAAGCAGTGTTGCGTACCCATCAGGCGGCCATGCGCGGAAACGGATACGAGGTATATATTATTGATTGGATGATGCCGGATATGAACGGCGTTGAGGTTGCCCGGAGAATTCGCAGGGAGATGGGCGATGAGGTGCCGATTATTATCCTGACCGCCTATGACTGGGCGGATATTGAGGATGAGGCGAAGGAGGCGGGCGTCACGGCGTTCTGCAGCAAGCCGCTCTTCCTCTCGGAACTCAGAAGCTGTCTGTACTCTGTTATCAATACGGAGGTGGCCGATGAAAAGAGCAACGGAACAAGTCCGGGGGGGATTCCCGTGGGACGGATTCTGCTGGCGGAGGACAACGAGCTGAATCAGGAAATTGCGTTAGCAATTTTGGAGGATGCAGGATTTTCCGCGGAGGTAGCCGATAACGGACGAATTGCCGTGGATATGATGAAGAAAGCGGAGCCAGGCTATTATCAGATGGTGCTGATGGATGTCCAGATGCCGGAGATGAACGGATACGAGGCGACAAGGGAAATCCGTAAGCTGGAAAATAAGGAGCTGGCGTCGATACCGATTATTGCGATGACGGCCAACGCCTTTGAGGAGGATAAGCGGGAGGCGCTGCGGTGCGGCATGGATGGACATATCGCCAAGCCTATCAATGTGGAGGTTCTGCTTGATACGCTGAAGAAGATATTGTCGTCGGCAAAACAGATAAAGGGGGATAAAAAATGATCAGAATTGGTATTATGGGGTATGGAAATCTTGGAAGAGGGATTGAATGTGCGGTGAAACAGAATCCGGACATGGAGCTGAAGGCGGTGTTCACCCGCCGTGCACCGGAGAGTGTTCAAATATTGACACCGGGTGTTCCGGTGTATTCCGCACAGGAAGCCATAAAGAGAAAGGATGAGATTGATGTGCTTATTCTCTGCGGCGGGAGTGCGACAGACCTTCCGGAGCAGACGAAGGAATATGCGAAGTATTTTACCGTGGTAGACAGCTTTGACACGCACGCGAGAATACCGGAGCATTTTGCAAAAGTTGACAAGGCAGCGGCGGAGGGCGGCAATATCGCCGTAATATCCGTGGGTTGGGATCCGGGTATGTTCTCACTGAATCGGTTATATGCCAATGCAATCCTTCCGAATGGAAATGATTATACCTTCTGGGGTAAGGGGGTCAGTCAGGGACATTCCGACGCGATTCGGCGCGTTGCGGGGGTTGTTGACGGGAAGCAGTATACCATCCCGGTAGAGAAAGCGCTGGAGGCCGTCAGAAATGGAGAGAATCCGCAGCTTTCGGTTCGCGATAAGCACACAAGAGAATGCTTTGTCGTACCCGAGGAAGGTGCTGATTTAGCGAAAATCGAGGAAGAAATCAAGACAATGCCAAATTATTTTTCGGATTATGACACGACTGTCAACTTTATTACGCAGGAGGAGTTGGATAGGAATCACAGCGGCATCCCGCACGGCGGTTTTGTCATTCGGAGCGGTAAGACCGGATGGAATGAGGAAAACAGCCACGTGATTGAGTACAGCCTGAAGCTGGATTCGAATCCGGAGTTTACGGCTGCGGTTATCGTGGCTTATGCGCGTGCGGCCTATCGGATGAAGGCAGAGGGAATGACGGGCTGCAAGACGGTGTTTGATATTGCGCCGGCATATCTCAGTGCGCTCAGTGGTGAGGAACTGCGGGCGAAAATGCTGTAGCTTTAGATTAAAATAAATCAATAAAAATGATTAATTTTAATCATTCCAATTAAAATGGGAGTGTGTTATCATAGGGATACGATAAAAGCGATGAAGAGGAATAGTAGCTGCCGTGACCTTTTCAGAGAGTTGCCGGTTGGTGTGAGGCAACAGGGAAGCTGTGGTGAACTCGCCTTGGAGCTGTGTGCTTGAACACCTTTTTTATGGATACAAAGTAGCCATGGATACAGAGTAGAGTGCATCGGAGCCCCGCCGTTATACGGGAAAGGCATGATAGTGCCGATGAGTGCATGCTTTTGGGCATGAAGTAGAGTGGTACCGCGAAGGAATAAGGATAAGCAAAATCTTTCGTCTCTACAACAGGGAAGTTGTGGAGGTGGAAGATTTTTTTTGATGAAAAGCGGAACAGACTCAGCGTAAATATTCAGGAAAAGGAGGGACTGCCATGAACAGTGATAGGGAAAGCGTGGAACAGGCGAAGCAAATCTTTGACCGGATTTTAGACAACCGGAAGTATGCAGGGATAATAAAGGATGATAATCATCTCGCGCTATTGCTGGGCCTGGCAGACTGCGGTGGGGCGGACAGGATTTTGGATATCGGGACGGGAACCGGTTATCTGGCGTTTGCGTTGGCAGAGCGGTTTCCCGGGGCATGTGTCTGTGGAATCGACATTGCGAAGAGGATTGTGGAGAAGAACAATGCGGCTGCATTGGAAAAGGGGCTGCACAATCTTACCTTTGAGGCATTTGACGGTTTAACGTATCCGTTCCCGGAGGAGAGCTTTGATTTGATTGTTACGCGATACGCCATCCATCATTTCCCGAATGCTGCGGATGCGGTCGCGCAGATGAACCGGCTATTGAGAACGGGTGGGCGTGTGCTGGTTTCCGACCCGCTGAGGAATGAAACAGATGACAGCGGCATCATAGATGATTTTATGCGTGTGAAGCAGGATGGACATATCCGATTTTACATCGCGGAGGAGTTGGAGGGGATATTTGCGGAGAACGGCTTTATGAAGGAGAAACAGATAATTACCGAAATGCGCTTTCCTTTTCCGCAGAAGGCGGCGTACATAGAATTATATGACAAAATTGGGGATAAAGACAGGCAATTGTATGATATGGTGAATGAGAACGGTGTTGTGTGGGTGAAGCATATTGCTGTAGGAAATACCGTTTTTGTCAAACAATAAAGGAAAAGAGATTTTCTAAGGAAGCGTTGATGAAAGGGTTTCCCTAAGACATCTGAAGTACATTGCCTGAGAAAATGGAAAGCTTTACATTAGGATAGCTGAAGTTTGCAGGATTTTGAGATAAAAATAAAATTTGGAGGATTTAAACATGAAGAATTCAAGTAAGTATGAGAAGGCGTATTTTATGCCGCCGGTGTGTACCTATGATTGGGTAAAGAAGGATGCGATTGACGCGCCGCCGATATGGTGTTCCGTAGATTTGCGCGACGGGAATCAGGCTTTGATTGAGCCGATGAGTTTGGATGAGAAGTTGCAGTTTTTCCGGATGCTGGTCGATATCGGATTTAAGGAGATTGAGGTCGGCTTCCCGGCAGCGTCGGAGACAGAGTACGAGTTTATGCGGGCGCTGATTGAGCGGGATATGATTCCGCAGGATGTGACGGTACAGGTTCTGACACAGGCAAGAGACCATATTATCCGAAAGACGTTTGAGGCTGTGAAGGGAGCGCCGCATGCGGTGATTCATTTATACAATTCGACTTCTGTGGCACAGCGGGAACAGGTATTTAAGAAGAGTAAGGAAGAAATCAAGCAGATTGCGATTGACGGCGCGAAGCTGTTAAAGGAGCTGGCGGAGGAGACAGACGGAAGCTTTTCCTTCGAGTACAGCCCGGAGAGCTTTCCGGGGACGGAGGTAGACTATGCGGTAGAGGTGTGCAACGCGGTGCTGGATGTGTGGCAGCCGACAGCCGCAAATAAGGTGATCATCAATATTCCCACAACGGTTGAGAACGCCATGCCGCATGTTTTTGCGACGCAGGTGGAGTATATCCACAAGAACCTGAAATACAGGGATGCAGTGACGCTTTCTCTCCATCCGCACAATGACAGGGGCTGTGGCGTATGTGATGCGGAGCTGGGTATTCTTGCGGGTGCGGACCGCATTGAGGGCACGCTGTTTGGAAACGGCGAGCGCACCGGAAATGTGGATATTGTCACAATTGCGATGAATATGTTTTCGCATGGGGTAGACCCGAAGCTGGACTTCTCGGATATGAGCAAAATCCGCGCCAACTATGAGCGGTTTACGCGGATGCATGTACATGAGCGTCAGCCTTACGCGGGGGATTTGGTATTTACCGCATTTTCCGGCTCCCATCAGGACGCGATTGCGAAGGGAATGCAGTGGCGTGAGGATAAGAAGACGGATAAATGGACGGTGCCGTATCTGCCGATTGACCCGAAGGATGTAGGAAGAAATTATGAAGCGGACGTAATTCGTATCAACAGTCAGTCCGGAAAGGGCGGCGTCAACTATATTTTAAAGCAGAACTTTGGTATTTCGCTGCCGGAGGCAATGCGCGAGGAAGTAGGGTATCTTGTAAAGGATATTTCCGATCAGGAGCACAAGGAGCTGTCCCCGCAGTGGGTTTATGAGATTTTTAGTGAAAATTATATTGATATTATGCCGTTTTTCCAGATACCGGAGTGCCATTTCAAGCAGATAGACGGTATTATGGCGGAGGCGACGATTGTGTGCGGCGATAAGAAAACGGTGGTGGATGCAAACGGAAACGGTCGTCTTGATGCGGTCAGCAATACAATTAAGCAGTATTTCGACATCAGCTATCAGTTGTCCGAGTATGAGGAGCATGCGCTGACAAAGGGGTCCTCCTCCAAGGCGATTGCGTATGTGGGTGTTACCTGCAATGGGGTAAAATATTGGGGCGTCGGCATGGACGACGATATTATCAAAGCTTCCATCCATGCGCTCTGTGTCAGTGTCAACAAGCTGCCGCAGCTTCAGGACAGCAAGTCCTGCCGGGATGAGCGGCTGATGGAGATTATGAATTATATTCAGGCCAATTACCAGAACATTACGTTAGCGGAACTGGCGGAGCATTTCCATCTGTCGGAGCAGTATGTGAGCAAGTATGTCCATGAGAAGTCCGGCAAGACCTTTGGCGAGCTGGTAACGAATGTGCGTTTGAAGAAGGCAAAGACCCTGCTGCGCAACGGCAATATGACGATAGAAAACGTTGCGTCGGCCGTAGGGTATCCGAATGTGGAGCATTTTAACCGCACCTTTAAGAAAAAGATGGGAATGACTCCGGTACAGTACCGGAATGAATAAAGGGGCAGGGGATGACAAAAGAAATCAGAGACAGGCTGACGGCCTTATCGGAGGATGCCTATCGGAAGTTTTCCGCGGGACTTATCCCCGACAGCTCGAAACCGCTGTTGGGGGTAAGGCTTCCACGCCTCAGGAGCATTGCGAAGGAAATCGTCAAAGGGGATTGGCAGCGTATAGTCGTTGACTTTGACGGGGAGAATGGGGATATTTACTTTGAGGAAACGATGCTTCGGGCGATGATAATCGGTTATGGGACGCAGAAAAAGGAAGTTTCTGCTGAACAAGGGCTTGCTTATCTGAAAATGATTATTCCACATATTGACAATTGGTCTTTGTGCGACAGCTTTTGTAATTCCTTTGGCTTTGCGCGGCGTTATCCCGAGGAACTGTGGGCGTTTTTACAGGATTACCTGTATTCGGAGAAAGAGTTCGAGGTAAGAGTGGGAATCATCCTTTTGCTTACACAGTATTTAAGATATGATGTAAGTGGGGAAAAGCGGCCGCGAAATAAGGAAGTCCACAGAGCGGATTTTGCGGAGAATGCCGTAAATATCGAAAAGGCAGCGCAAAACAGGGAGCAGTATCCTTATCTTGAGAAAATCCTTGCGGTGTTAAACCGCCCCTTTTCACAGGGCTATTATGCGCAGATGGCGGCTGCGTGGACGGCGGCGGAAGCGTTTGTGTTTTTTCCCTATGAGACGCATAAAATGCTCACCGGGGAGAATAAAATGGATAACCGGACATACAACAAGGCGCTGCAAAAGATTTGTGAATCCCATAATCCTGATGCGGAAGTCAAGCGATATATAAAAGGTCTGAAAAAAACGTGACAAAATACAAAAAAAGTGCTAAAATCAGAAAGACCATTATATTTCAACAAAAACGCACCCGATGGAGGCAATGCATGGGCAATTTTAAGGATAATCTTTACCGGAGGAAAAGCTTTATTTATCAGGTTGGAGAGGATTACTATGCGATAGGCGCGAATACGTTTGCCAAGATAACGGATTCTCCCGAGGTGGATACCTTAGAGCTGCTTCACAATGCATTGAAGAAGGGCAATGACAGGCAGATTGCGAAGTATCTTGATAAGCTTGTCCGTACAGCCAATGCGTATCGCGTGGACGCGAAGGAACATTTTCGGCTGCGGGAGAGGCTGTTTCATTTTGTGGACACGCTGGAGCAGAATGATAAGGAGGCTTATCAGAGGCTTCAGGAGCAGTTATTTCAATTTGATGCGTTAATGGAAAAATATAACGTGGACAAATCGAAATAAATGTGTTAATATGAAAAAAGTGATGTACCGGTTTCATTATATTCTATGTTTCAGCACCCGTAGTCTAATGGATAGAACGGAGGCCTCCGACGCCTTTAATGCAGGTTCGATTCCTGTCGGGTGCATTATTATTGCATTTTACCGCATAAAAGGGTACTATGTGTTGGGAAGAATGAGGTAAGAAATGGATAACAAGAGTACGAACCAAAATACGTCTGAAAAAACACTGTCAAATACCGTGGCAGAGTCTTCGCGGGAACGGAAGCAGAGACGCAAAAAGGAGGCTTCTCAGCCGGTAAGACGGGCGATTCGACAGTCCGAGAGGAGAAGCTTTTCAGACAGGGTATCATCTGCATTGGAGCCGCAGAATTTGCGGATGATGCTGATTACTGCGTTGAAGATACTGCTGCCGATAGCGGCCTGTGTGGTTGTGATAGTGGTCATCGCATCCTTTATTCATGCGAGAAATCAGGATGAAACACAGCAGTCGGGGAATCTGATGGATGAGCCGCTTGCGAAGAATGAATATGCGGATGTCAATGTACTGATGAGTGATTTTTACAAGGCGCTTGCGGACGGAGACATGGATACGGTAAGAGAATTAAGGGACTATAATGACGAGACGGCGATTATTACTTATGATAAGAAGAGTGAGTTCATAGAGTCCTATGATGACGTAACCTGCTATACCAAGAGTGGGGTGGAGGAAGGCTCCTATTTTGTGTATGTCACATATATGGTCAAGATTGAGGGGATTGACACCAAGGCACCGGGCTTGAACGCGTTTTATGTGTATCCCGACGAGAACGGTAAGTTGAGAATTGACGGTGCGATGGAGCAGAATGTAGAAGCATCATTAAAGCTTGTTACGAGTCAGGAGGATGTTGTAGACCTATATACAAAAATTGATGTAAGCTATAAGGAAGCGCTGGCTGCGGACGAGACATTGAATGCATTTATGAAAGAGCTTCCGGTGCGGATTAAGAATGAGGTTGGTGAGGCGTTGGCATTGGCGCAGCTTGACCAACAGGGCAGCGGAGATACATCACTTTTGCAGAATACGGCTACGCAGATGGAAGGACTTGGCGATGCAAACGGTGCAGGCGCAGGAGCGGCTGTAGCAGATGGCGCACCTGAGGAGCAGGGCACTCCGGAGGAGAATGCAGCGCCGCAGGAGGAGGTTCTTGAGAACAAGACAGTCAATCAGATTGTCCGTACAACGGCGACGGTGAATGTTCGGTCTTCTGACAGTGAAGAAGCGGACAGAGTCGGACGTGCTGCAGCCGGGACAGAGATGACGCGTCTGGAAGAGCGGATAAATGGCTGGAGCAAGGTCATATTTGAGGGCAAGGAGGCTTATATTAAGAGCGATTACCTTGAGGTTCTTTCAACAGAGGCGGAAGGAACCGCAATACGGACTGTCAAGGCGACCACAAATGTCAATGTGCGCAATGACGCGAGTCAGACGGCAGCAAAGATTGGTGTTGCACAGGCAGGGAACTCTTATGATTTGCTGGAAGACCTTGGAGAGTGGTATAAAATCAATTATAACGGACAAAACGGATATGCGAAAGCAGAATTCTTTGAGTAGAGAATACCCATGCAGCTTCAAGGGCTGCATGGGCTTTCCTTTATGCCATGGGAACCGGTGCGATTGCGCGGCAATGGCAGAATAGCAGCGTATAAATCGACATAAACAGGGCAGACTATAGCTATCAATATGGAATAAGGAGATAGCTATGAAAAAGGACGACCAGGAGATCCTGAAGGAGGTTCAAAAAAATACGGGTATGGCGCTCAAGGCAATCGACACCATATCTGAGAAGGTGAAAGATGACGCGCTTTCCATGGAGCTTTCCAAGGAACGGCTGCTGTACTCTGTCATACAGAATAAGGCGACCGACCGCCTTCAGAACGAAAAAGCTGACGGCTACCACAAGAGTGCAATGGAGGATATTATGCTCGAGGGCGGGATCCATATGAATACACTCACCAATTGCAGCACCGGAAGGATTGCGGAGATGATGATACAGGGAAGCAACAAGGGACTCACAAGCATGTGGAAGTCCGTTAAGCATCATCAGGATTCGGGGGCAACCTCAATGGAGGTGGCGAAGGAACTGATGGATTTCGAGGAAAAGTGCATTAACCGACTGAAAGAATTTTTGTAAGCTGAAGGGGCGAAAGCCAATGACCAGATTAAACAAATATCTTGCGGAATGCGGTGTCTGTTCCCGCAGGGAGGCGGACAGACTGATAGGCATGGGCAGAGTAACGGTGAATAACGAGACTGCAAGGGCAGGTGTACAGGTAGGAGAGGGAGATGTGGTTGCGGTTGACGGCGCGGTGCTTTCTCCTCCTTCTGCGCGTGTAGTGCTTGCGTACAACAAACCTGCGGGCGTGACCTGTACGGAGAAGGATGCCCATGCGGAGAGGACAATTATCGAGGAGCTCAATTATCCGCAGCGTCTGACTTATGCGGGACGTCTGGACAAAGAATCGGACGGCCTGATCATTATGACGAATGACGGGGAACTGATACAGTGTATGACCAGGGGGAAGAACCGCCATGAAAAAGAGTACATCGTAACAGTCCGTAAGGATATCACGGAGGAGTTTCTTGCCGGAATGGCAGGAGGGGTGTATCTGCCGGAGCTTGAGCGGACGACCCGTCCCTGTAAGGTACAAGGGCTTGGGAGGAACACCTTCCGTATTGTGCTTACGCAGGGCCTTAATCGGCAGATCAGGCGAATGTGCAAGGTATTTGGTTATGAGGTGGAGACCCTGACGCGGGTGCGCGTGATGAATGTTGAGTTGGGAGATTTGGAAAGCGGTGCGTACAGAGTGCTTCGGGGCGAAGAACTGGAGACCCTGTATCGCATGTGTGGGATAAACGGAGGCGGACAATGAGTGAGAGCAATGAGTCCTTACATAGAATGAAGGAATTGGTGGAACAATTAAACGCAGCGTCCAAGGCGTACTATGCCGAGGACAGGGAGATTATGAGCAATCGGGAGTATGATGCGCTCTATGATGAGCTTGAGACGTTGGAGCAGGAGACCGGAATGGTGCTGGCAGGAAGCCCCACGGCGAGCGTCGGCTATGCGGCGGTGGAGGAGCTGCCAAAGGAGGCGCATGTGACGCCGATGCTTTCCCTTGGAAAGACAAAGGAGCGCGAGGAGCTGCGAGACTGGCTGAACGGGAAGGACGGCATCCTGAGCTGGAAGCTGGACGGCCTTACCGTTGTGCTCACATATCGGGACGGAACACTCCAAAAGGCTGTTACCCGCGGAAACGGAGAGGTTGGCGAGGTTGTTACCAACAATGCGAAGGTGTTTCGCAATATTCCGCTTCACATTCGGTATCAGGGAGAGCTTGTGGTGCGCGGGGAGGCTGTTATCACCTATAAAGATTTTGAGGAGATCAACAGCCGCATAGAGGAGACGGATTCCAAATACAAAAACCCGAGAAATCTCTGCTCCGGTTCGGTTCGGCCGCGGAATAACCGGATAACGGCGGAGCGCAATGTGCGGTTTTACGCGTATGCGCTGGTTCAGGCGGAGGATGTGGACTTTCAAAATTCGCGGGAAAAGCAGTTTGCTTTTCTGAAGGAGCAGGGCTTTGAGGTGGTTGATTACACGCGCGTAAATGAGGATACCATCGTGGACGTGGTGGGCGACTATGAGAAGCGGATCGCATCCAATGAGGTGCCCTCCGACGGACTTGTTCTGATTTATGACGATATAGAGTATGGGCGCTCTCTGGGAAGAACCGCAAAGTTCCCACGGGATTCGATAGCATTTAAGTGGGCGGATGAGATAATGGAAACAACACTCTCGGAAATTGAATGGAGCCCGAGCCGCACGGGACTGATTAATCCGGTGGCGATTTTTGAGCCTGTGGAGCTTGAGGGAACGACTGTGAGCCGCGCGTCTGTACATAATATCAGCATTCTGCGCGGGCTGAAGCTCGGGATCGGGGACCGGATTACCGTCTACAAGGCGAATATGATTATTCCTCAGATTGCGGAGAACCTGACGCAGAGTGATAATGTAGAGATACCCGCGCACTGTCCGGTATGCGGTGGAGATACGCAGATTAAAGCGGTGAATGAGGTGCAGTCCCTGTACTGTACGAATCCGCAGTGCGAGGCAAAGAAAATTAAGTCCTTTACGCTTTTTGTGAGCCGCGATGCGATGAATATCGACGGCTTGTCCGAGGCGACTCTCGAGAAATTTATCGCGAAGGGCTTTATCCATGAATACCGGGATATATTCCGGCTGGAGCGGTATCGGGACGAAATCGTTGCCATGGAGGGCTTTGGAGAAAAGTCGTACCAAAACCTGATGAACAGTATTGATACTGCGCGGAACGTTACCCTTCCCAAGCTGATTTACAGCCTTGGAATTGCCAATATCGGTCTTGCCAACGCGAAGGTGATTTGTCGGCATTACCGTTATGATTTGGAGGCCATGCGCCATGCTACGGCACAGGAGCTGAGCGAGATTGACGGTATCGGTGAGGTAATCGGGGCGGCCTTTGAGCGCTTCTTTGCCGACGAGGAGAATAACCGACGGCTTGATAATCTGTTGGAGGAACTTCGGTTGGAGCAGGAAGAGACGGATGGCGACACACAGGAGCAGCCCTTGGCGGGGATGGCCTTTGTGGTAACCGGAAGTCTTGAACATTTTGCGAGCAGGAACGAGTTGAAGGATCTGATTGAGAAGAAGGGCGGGAAGGTAACGGGAAGCGTAACTTCTAAGACAGTTTGTCTGATTAACAACGATATTGCGTCCAACTCTTCAAAAAACAAAAAAGCCAAGGAGCTTGGAATACCGATTGTGACGGAGGAAAGCTTTCTTGCGGAATATCTTGGCCGTGAGTAGTTCCGGCTGATTCGAAATGGGGGATTTAAATGCCGATTAAGGTACAAAATGATTTGCCTGCCAAGGAGATCTTGGAATGTGAAAATATATTTGTGATGGATGAGAACCGGGCGATGCATCAGGATATCCGTCCGCTTCAGGTCTGCATTCTGAACCTGATGCCTGTTAAGCAGGATACGGAGCTGCAGCTTCTTCGTGCGCTCTCCAATACACCGCTTCAGGTGGATGTGACCTTTTTGATGGTGACAAGCCATGTGTCGCTGAATACCTCGGCAAACCATCTGAACCGTTTTTATTCTACCTTTGAGGAGATTAAGGAGAAGCGCTTTGACGGTCTGATTATCACCGGTGCGCCGGTGGAAGACATTCCCTTTGAGGAAGTGGATTATTGGGCGGAAGTCTGCAAAATCATGGATTGGGCGGAGTTTTATGTTACATCGACCCTGCATATCTGCTGGGGCGCACAGGCAGGCTTTTACCATTATTACGGAATACAGAAGCGGATGTTGCCTGAGAAGCTGTTCGGGCTGTATTATCATAAGGTTCAGAACCGCAAGATTCCGTTGGTCAGAGGCTTTGACGATTATTTCCTTGCACCGCACAGCCGCCATACGGAAACGCCGGCGGAGGAGATACATAAATGTTCGGCAATTACGGTATTGGCCGAATCGGAGGAGGCAGGAATATTCCTTGCCTACGCGGAAAATGGAAAGAAGATATTCGTAAACGGGCACCCGGAATATGACCGTTATACCCTTGACGCGGAATATAAGCGCGACCTTGGAAAGGGGCTTCCGATCCATATTCCGAGAAATTATTATCCTGACAATAATCCGGAAAAGAAGCCCGGGCTTCAGTGGCGGTCGCACAGCAATAACCTTTATACAAATTGGCTCAATTATTACGTATACCAGACCACTCCGTATGAGCTGTAGAATAACATGCGCTATATATGCGAAAAAGCCAGTAAAATCAAGGGTTTCGGGAGACCTGGGAAGTCTCATGGTTTCCCATAGTTTCTCGTAGTTTTTGGGCAAAATGGTGTACAAATGGTGTACTTTTTGGACCAAATGGCGTACTGAATGGTGTACTTTTTGAGGAAATGGCGTACATGAAAATTAAAGAACATTTTCAGGATTCTGTTCTCCAATAGGTTTATTATGGGCATCGTGCATAAAAAAGAAATATATTTTTTCATAATACATAGATTATATTAAGGTGAGTTGAATATCCTGCCCTGTAGGACCAAGGCACTATTCTCTTATGTAATAAATGGTGTGATTTCTAAGGCAACTATTGACGGTGCTGGTATATACATATCAGTAAGTTCATAATTAAAGTCCCGCAGAGATTACTCATAAGCAGGATATAAAACAGATACCTTCTCCTGATTTTTGAAAATAATTAAGGAAGAACGGCCATATTTTGTGGCTGTTCTTTTTCGTGGTCTCTATTGGAATTTCTGTTTTAAACATTGTGTCCAAACTATATCAGGCACGAAAAAGTTATAAAACTGTTAAGATTGTATAGATTATATTATACGGGTAGAATCTTTCAAGTTTATCAGGCTGTTTACAAGCCATTTAAGGTCGGGACAGGAACGACAAAGTTTTTCAAAAGGTTTTTTATTTTTAAGAAAGTCAGGGCTTGAAGCTTCAGAAGGTAAGAGGAATAACCGTATTATTATCCTTTTTTGTATATTTTTAGATCGAGTGTGCTGACACTCGATTTTTTTCGTTTTTTTTGGTTTGGAATTATGATTTTGAGAGTCTTATCTATAATGCAATGTACAAAGTAACAGGCAAATATGCAGTATTTTAGAAAGGCAGGGATTATATGAAGAATAGTAATTTTAAAACAGGTACGATGATTAAGGGAAGCGATTTGAATGGATGTGTGCTCTGTAAAATCATATCAGATGATATGTGCATGAGGGACTTTCAATATAAGATTGGCATGAATGAAGATAAGAATCCGCTTGCAACGGAAGGGAGCTGTCAGGCGGGACTGCACTTTTCGTTAGTGCAGGACATTCTGGGCTATCTTAACTATGGGACAGGATTGGCAATCGTGGGTGTTCCCGATGATGAAGATGTTTATGTTGATGACGGGAAATTACGTTCGCATAGGCTGGAAATTCGGGAAATTATGCCGTTGACGGAAATGAATACATGGGAATATCTGTACGGACACGGGGCAGATATCACAATAAAGGATAATTTTGCAGTAAAGTGGGCTGTAATGAGCGGATATCTTGAAATAGTAAAGTATCTGTATGAACACGGGGCAGACATAACGGCAGACGACAATTTTTCGATAAAATATGCAGTAATCAATGGTAATCTTGAAATGGTGAGGTGCTTATATAAATGTGGGGCAGACATAATGACAGACAACAATAATTTAATAAGATAAGCAGCAATGAATGATAAAATTGAAATGGTGAAGTGATTACATGAATGTGGGG
>CAMWYL010000026.1 GCA_947178465.1 uncultured Lachnospiraceae bacterium
AAGGTTGTATTTATTGAGAACTACAGAGTTTCCAACGCAGAGCTGATTTTTGCGTCAGCGGATATCTCAGAGCAGTTTTCCACGGCCAGCAAGGAGGCCAGCGGTACGGGCAATATGAAGTTTATGCTCAACGGTGCGCTGACACTTGGTACGATGGACGGTGCGAACGTGGAGATCGTCGAGGAGGTCGGAAGAGAGAATGCATTTATTTTCGGCTTAAGCTCAGACGAGGTTATCCGTTATGAGAATAACGGCGGCTATAATCCGATGGATATCTACAACAACGATTCCGATATCAGGAAGGTGGTAGACCAGCTTGTAGACGGGACATATTCCGACGACAAGGAGCTTTTCAGAAGCCTTTACAATTCCCTGCTCAATACGCAGAGCACGGATAAGGCAGACCGCTACTTTATCCTGAAGGATTTCCGCTCCTATGCGGAAGCGCATAAGGATGTTGAGAAGGCATACAAGGATACCAGCGGATGGGCAAAGAGCGCAATGCTCAATGTTGCGAAGGTTGGCAAGTTTACCTCCGACAGAACCATTCAGGAGTATGTGGATGAGATCTGGCATCTGGATAAGGTAGAGATACAGTAAACAGAATATAAGAATGCAGAGAGGCTGTTGCGCGAAGGAATCCACGTGCAGCCTCTTATTTTGTTCAATGGGAAATTGCGACAGCGTAAATCATTTGAGAAAGCCGGCAAAAACCGCCTCGAAACTTATCATTGCAATCAGACATGGTAGTATAGTATAGTATTTAGGTAAGGTTTAGTAAACAGAAGAAAGGATTGATGTTTTCGATGATACAATTATTAGAGACAGGCGCTTATTTGATAAACGGCACGGAGCTGATTGCCGACAACGCGGAGGCCGCGGCAGCCGTCAAAGCAAAAACAGGCAGGGAAATCAATAAGGCGGAGGCCGGGAAAGAGACCATTGCATACGGTATATTGCAGGAGCACAATACCTCCGACAGCATGGACAAGCTGAAAATTAAATTTGATAAATTGACCTCACATGATATTACCTTTGTGGGGATTATCCAGACGGCAAGGGCATCGGGCCTGACAAAGTTTCCCGTTCCGTATGTGCTGACGAACTGCCATAATTCTCTCTGCGCCGTAGGCGGTACGATCAATGAGGATGACCACATGTTCGGACTTACCTGTGCCAAGAGGTATGGCGGTGTCTATGTACCGCCTCATCAGGCGGTAATCCATCAGTTTGCAAGGGAGATGCTCGCGGGCGGCGGAAGAATGATTTTAGGCTCTGATTCCCATACCCGCTATGGTGCATTGGGAACAATGGCGATGGGCGAGGGTGGCCCTGAGCTTGTAAAGCAGCTCTTAAATCAGACCTATGATATTAACCTGCCGGATGTGGTGGCTGTATATCTGGAGGGCGCGCCTGTAAAGGGTGTGGGTCCGCAGGACGTGGCGCTTGCGATTATCGGTGCGGTATTCCAAAACGGTTACGTGAAGAATAAGGTGATGGAGTTTGTCGGTCCCGGTGTCTCTTCGTTGTCGGCAGATTTCCGAATCGGAATCGATGTAATGACGACGGAGACGACCTGTCTCTCCTCCATTTGGAGAACGGATGATGCCATCAGGGAGTTTTATGATATTCATGGCAGAAGTGAGGACTTTGCCGTATTGAACCCGGGAGAAGTCGCTTATTATGACGGCTGCATTCGAGTGGATTTGAGTAAAATAAAGCCCATGATTGCAATGCCGTTCCACCCGAGCAATACCTATACTATTGAGGAGCTGAACGCAAATCTTTTGGATATTCTGGACGACTGCGAGAAGAAGGCGCTGGTCAGCCTCGACGGCGCGGTGGACTTTAAGCTGAAGGATAAGGTCAGAGCCGGGAAGCTGTATGTAGAGCAGGGAATTATTGCCGGCTGCGCGGGCGGCGGCTTTGAAAATATCTGTGCGGCGGCGGATATCCTTGAGAATGCGAGCATTGGTCCGGACGCGTTTACGCTCAGCGTATATCCGGCATCCATGCCGATTTATATGGAGCTTGTCAAGAATGGCTGTGCGGCGAAGCTGATGGAGACCGGTGCGATTCTCAAGACGGCGTTCTGCGGTCCGTGCTTTGGCGCGGGAGATACACCGGCAAACAACGCGTTCTCCATTCGCCATTCGACAAGGAACTTCCCCAACCGTGAGGGCTCGAAGCTCCAGAGCGGACAGATTGCGTCGGTTGCGTTGATGGATGCGCGTTCCATCGCGGCTACTGCGGCAAACAAGGGATATCTTACGCCGGCAACCGATTTTGACGGGAAAATCAATCAGTACCAATATTTCTTTGACAAGAAGATATACGAGAACCGCGTATTTGACTCAAAGGGAGTGGCAGATACGTCTGTCGAAATCCAGTTCGGCCCGAATATCAAGGATTGGCCGGCGATGGTAGCGTTGACCGATAATCTGATGCTGAAGGTGGTTTCGGAAATCCATGATCCTGTAACGACGACGGATGAACTGATTCCCTCCGGAGAAACCTCCTCATATCGTTCCAACCCGCTGGGGCTTGCAGAATTCACGCTCTCGCGCAAGGATCCGAATTACGTGCGGCTTGCGAAGGAAATACAGGCTGCCGAGAAGGCGAGGGAGGAGAATGCCTGCCCTGTTCAAAAGTTTGCCGAGCTGGAGGACGCATGGAGCACGATGAAGACCATCACGCCGGATGCAGACAGAAGCAATACCGGTATCGGCAGCACCATCTTTGCGGTGAAGCCGGGAGACGGCTCCGCGCGCGAGCAGGCAGCAAGCTGTCAGAAGGTGCTTGGCGGATGGGCGAACATCGCAAATGAGTATGCGACGAAGCGCTACCGTTCCAACCTGATTAACTGGGGAATGCTTCCGTTTATCATCAAGGACGGCGAGCTCCCGTTCAAGAACCTTGACTATATTTACATCCCCGGCATCAGAAAGGCTGTGGAGGAGAAGACGGATGTCATCAAGGCCTATGTGGTAGGAAACGGTCAGAAGAAGGAGTTTGAGATGACACTCGGTGAGCTGACCGATGAGGAGCGTCAGATTATCCTTAAGGGATGCCTGATTAATTATAATCGCGTTTAAAATAGTGTGTCGTTCATATTTTGGACGGATGTGCATATATTTAAAAGAACGTGGACAAACAAAGGATAAAGCAGGCAAAAAAATTAATAAGATTGCACAAAAGACTACCATTTTTAAAAGATTTATAGTATAATTTGAATAAATCTAAAAAGTAGATATTAAATAAACAGGAGGGAGAAATATGGCAAAAGAAATGATAGCAATGCTGCTTGCCGGCGGTCAGGGCTCACGCTTGTATACACTGACGCAGAAGCTGGCAAAACCTGCGGTTCCCTTTGGGGGAAAATATCGCATCATTGATTTTCCGCTGTCTAACTGTGTGAATTCAGGTATCGACACAGTAGGCATACTGACACAGTATCAGCCGTTGGTACTGAATGAGTACATTGGAAACGGACAACCTTGGGACTTGGACAGACTGCATGGGGGCGTACACGTATTGCCGCCGTATCAGAAATCAACAGGCTCGGATTGGTACAAGGGTACGGCGAACGCGATTTACCAGAATATGAATTTTATCGAGCGGTATGATCCGGAGTATGTTATCATCCTGTCAGGTGACCAGATCTGTAAGCAGGATTACAGTGATTTCCTCAGATTCCATAAGGAAAAGGGCGCGGAGTTCAGCGTTGCCGTTATGGAGGTTCCTTGGGAGGAGGCAAGCCGTTTCGGTCTGATGGTTACGGACGAGAATGACAAGATTACGGAGTTCCAGGAGAAGCCGAAGGAGCCGAAGTCTAATCTGGCTTCCATGGGTATTTATATATTCAATTGGAATATTCTGAAGCAGTATCTGATTGAGGATGAGAATGACCCGAATTCCGAGAATGATTTCGGAAAGAATGTAATCCCCAACCTCCTTCGCGACAATCGCGATATGTATGCATATCGGTTTGATGGATATTGGAAGGATGTTGGAACGATTTCTTCCCTTTGGGAGGCAAATATGGAGGTGCTTGATCCTGAGAACAGCGGCATCAACCTGTTTGACGAGGATTGGCGCATCTACAGCCGTAACAGCGGTATGACCGGTCATAGGATTGGACAGGGTGCGGAGCTTGAGAACTCCATGATTACGGATGGTTGCAGTATTGAAGGTGCAGTAAAGCATTCTATTCTTTTTGCCGGCGTCAAGGTAGAAAAGGGTGCGGTAATAGAGGATGCGGTTATTATGGGTGGCAGTACCATCAAGGAAGGCGCTCAGGTGAAGCATTGTATTATTGCGGAGAATGTCGTGATTGAAAAGAATGCGGTGGTAGGCGCGATGCCGGAGGGCGATGAGAAGGGTGTGGCTACCGTTGGCTCGAATATCATCGTTGGAGAAGGAGCCGTTATCGGGCCGAATGCAATGGTTTCAGAAGACGTAAAGGGAGGTGACAAGGTATGGTAAATTCAAATGCAGATTCAGCAATGGGTATCCTGTTTCCGAACAGCTATGACTCGTTAGTGCCGGAGCTTGTTACGGAGCGTCTGATGGCTTCCATACCGTTTGCAAGTCGTTACAGATTGGTTGACTTCCTGCTTTCGAGCATGGTCAACTGCGGTATTGATAATATTTCGTTAATAGTCAGGAAGAACTATCATTCTCTGATGGACCATTTAGGATCCGGTAGAGAGTGGGATTTGACACGTAAGGTGGGCGGTCTGAATATCGTACCGCCGTTTGCACAGAAGACGGTAAACGTTTATAACGGCCGTGTTGAGGCGATAGCGAGCATTATTGCGTATTTAAAGCGCCAGAAGGAAAAGTACGTGATTATGGCGGATACCAATATCGTTGTCAACTTTGATTTCAGTGCGCTTTTACAGCAGCATATTGACAGCGGCGCGGATGTCACGATTGCTTATGTCAAGGAAGAGATTCCGGAAGGACTTCTTGATATTGATATGACCAAGAAGGACTTATACTATACACTTGAAATGAACGAGAGCGGCAGAGTTGAGAAAATCATCGTAAATGACAAGGATAAGGGTGTAAAGAATGTATCCATGAACATTTACGTGATTGACAGAGAGCTTCTGATCGAACAGATTCAGGAGTCATATGTAAATGGTCGGACTTATTTCGAACGCGATATTATCTCACCGCAGTTGGATAAGCTGAACGTACAGGGCTATCAGCATGAAGGATATTACGCACGAATCACCAGCGGAAAGAGCTACTTCCAGGAAAATATGAAGATGCTCGAGGAGAAGAACGTTGAGGAGCTTTTTGCGCATAGTCCGATTTATACCAAGATTCGTGATGACAACCCGACACGCTATATGGCAGGCGCGCATGCGAAGAACGTTATGGCTGCCGA
The DNA here is from genome assembly GCA_947178465.1 of uncultured Lachnospiraceae bacterium. Classification (GTDB taxonomy): domain Bacteria; phylum Bacillota; class Clostridia; order Lachnospirales; family Lachnospiraceae; genus COE1. Next base: position 5,399 of record CAMWYL010000026.1, read on the forward strand.
TGGCTGCGTGATTGAGGGTGAGGTAGAGAACAGTATCCTCTTTAGGGGCGTTAAGGTCAAGAAGGGGGCAAAGGTGCGCAACTGTGTGCTGATGCAGGACACGGTAATTGAGACAGGCGCTACCGTAGAGTATACGATCACCGATAAGAATGTTACGGTTTCCTCTTACAAAGAGTTAAAGGGAACGGAATCCTTCCCGGTATTCGTGGAGAAGAGAAAGACCGTATAGTACCAAGAGTTGACTTATTTCCGATAAATGGGTATAGTTGTTTTATATCACACAAATACATTTAACGGAGATGTCAACATGAAAACAAACAGCCGGAAATCAAATAAAAGTGCAAAGATACGATACACAGCGTTGGCAATGATACTATTGCTTGCGCTGTGTGTTGTGTTTTATAAGAACCTGGATTACGCGTATACGCTGCAAGGGGAAGCGGCGGATCTTCTTGAGAATGGCATAGCGGAGACGAGCGGTTGTACGCTTACGAGACAGCAGGACTGTTACAGGCTTACGGTAGACGGGGCGGACCCGCAATTTTATATAACAGGGCTGTCGCAGACAATAGGCGGTATTGTGCTTTGCCTGGACAAGCCCTATGAGGGAGATCCGATTGCGGTGCAGATATTTTATGCGAAGGCAGGGGAGGACTTTGCGGAACGGCATTCCGTGAAGGCCATGCTGGAGGCGGGAATGACCGTCTGTGAGGCGCCGCTGCCGCCTGCGCAGTATGCCGCGCTTCGGTTTGATGTGGACGGAGATGTCTCGATTCGTGCAATCGACGCCTATTCTTTAAAGACAAAGGTGACGCCTGTTGTCTCACAAAAGACCCTTCGCCGGTGTATGTGGCATTTCCCCGCAGTGATCATCGGAGGCTGTCTGATATTTTGGGCGCACGGCGTAAGGCGCAGGGAGAGCGGGCTGACAGGGCGCGCCTATGTGGGAAATGTCCTTTTTGGCGCGAAGCCGCAGGCCGGCAGGGCGGTACATTTGGACTATCTGCGGGTGCTCGCCGCGATTCTGGTCATTTTGGCGCACGCGTGCTCGCCGATGGTGGATCTTGCCGATGCGGATTGGAAACGTCTTCTGTTGGTGTGCGGACTGAGCCTTGGCCTGTGCTGTAACCTGCTCTACGTCATGCTGTCGGGAGCGCTGCTTTTGGATGCTAAGAGCAGCAAAGAGGAGAGCGTCGGGAGCTTTTATCTGAAGCGGGCCTCCCGTGTGATCATTCCGCTGATAGCGTATTATCTGCTTTTGCTGTCTTTGAACAATGAGGTGTCGTTTCTGCCGCCGAAGAATGTTGCGGCCTCGCTCAAACGAATCGTGACAGGGGCGCCCGACGTGGGACCGCATCTGTGGCTGATTTATACCATTGTAGGCCTGTATCTGGTAACGCCGTTTTTCCGGATTATGATGCGGTACCTCAGCGACAAAATGCTGTATTCGCTTGCGGCGGTGATCATCGTGTTGAATGCATTGACAACATATTTGCCCTTATTTGGGATGTCCTTTGGTGCGGGGACCTTTCTTGCGGGCTGGGAGGGCGTTTTCCTGTTGGGCTGCATTCTGGTCAGGCAGGACAGGACGGACGGCCATGCGAAACGCAACCGGATGCTGATGTTGGCTGCAGTGATCTCCTATGTCATTATGGTTTTGGTGGTGTTTGGGGATTCGGCACAGATGAATTATGTATATGGCAGCACGCCGACAATTGTTGTGACCTCATGCGGGATCTTTGCGCTGTTTTTAAATGCCAAAAATTGGTTTGCGGACAAAGAGAACTTAATCGTGCGCCTGCTTTCAAAATACAGCTACTCTATTATCCTGATACATTGGTATGCGCTGTTTGTGGTCGTTGAGGGAAAGCTCCATATTACCGCGCTGCGGTTCGGCTGTATTGGCGGAATCGGCGCGACAGTGATACTGACCTTGTTCGTATGCCTTTTGATGGCAATTGTTTTTGACAACACCGTCGTCATTGTCTGCAATTTGGTTTTTGACAGACTTGTGCAAAAAATTCAAGGAATTTTTGTGCGCGGACGCGAATAGTTGTTAGATAAGAAGTTAAAAATAAGGGTACATCCATGAAAAATTTATCAAGGCTTCTTATTTTCATTCTATGTGTGCCGCTGATTGCGCGGCTTTTCATCAAGCCGGATACACCGGGAGAGAACCGGAAGAAGGAGCCGAGAGACGAGGAGCTTCCCTTTATGGTCGCCATTGACGAGGACAAGGGAAGCTTTCGTTACGAGCCGGAACGTATCGTTGACTACATGATGGCGGCGATTGTGCCGTGGGAGACGCTCTCCGAGGAGATACCGGAGGATGGCGCCCGGCAGGAGTATTTGAAGGCGTTGGCGGTGCTGTGCCGCACCAATCTGATATATGAATGGTATCAAAAAGACTGTCCGCAGCTTTTGGCAATGGCAGACTGCGAACTGTATATGAAAAGACTGCATGCGGACTCTCCGCAGCTTGTCGAGATAAGAAGCGCGGTGGAGGACACAAGGGGAGCGGTGATAACCGATGACAAAAATGCGGTGATCGCGGCTCCCTTTTTTACCTCCTCCGATTGGGATATCCGGATGCTCAGTGCGGGAGAGGGAACCGGATTTTCGCTGAATTACGGCATTATTATGGCGAGAGACGGAATGAGCTTTGCGGAGCTTCTGAATGTTTTTTTTGAAAATATAAAAATTGTCATCATGTATAAATAGCCTCCAATCAGGTAATGCTAGGTATTGCGATAAGCAATGCGCAAAATGAATTATTTAGCACAATGGAGGTTAAAGATGAATAGACGTAATGGGAAGCGTCCCGCTATGCAAAAGGAAAAAATGAGTGTTATAGCTGCATCCGTTTTTGTATTGTCAGCGCTCACTCTTGCGGGTGTGTACATGGCGGCACAGGATGACACAAATACCGAGGAGAATCGGATAGATTTTGCAAAGCTTGAGGAACAGCAAAATGCGGGTACGGAAGATAAAGAGGATGGGGCGACGGACACCCGATTTGTATCAGGCAAGGCTGATATGGGAAATGCATTGGCAGATGAGCGGTTCGTCAGACCGGATGCGGATGTTAACGATTTAAGCAATAATAACGATATGGATGTGGACCCGGAATATACGGAAGTCAATTCCGGACAAGTAACCAACACGCCGATTGAGATCATCGCCGAGCCGGATGTGCAGACGGACGAGCCGCTCGTTTCGGTGGAGGAGTCTGTTACGCAGGAGCCGGCAGCTCCATTATCCTTTGGTGCAGGGGATACACTGCAGCTTCCAATCGTCGGCAAGGTGATTATGAATTACAGCATGGACAAGGCTGTCTATCACGGAACAATGCAGCAATACCGCTATAATCCTGCGCTGATCGTAGCCGCAACGGAGGGGGACATCATCACAGCGGCGGCAGAGGGCATCGTTACGGATATTTATAAGGATGCACAGACCGGAAATACCATTGTTTTTGACCTTGGCGACGGCTATGCGCTGACCTACGGACAGCTTGAGGACATCACACTCAGCGTAGGTGACAGGGTGTCAGCGGGAGATATGGTAGGAAAGGTAGCAAAGCCCACCATCTATTATACGGAGGAGGGCACAAACGTATATTTCAAGCTGACAAAGGATGGCGTACCCTTAAATCCCTTGGACAAGGTTCAATAGGAGAAATCGCAGATGCTTTTGTTAAAGAATGCAGTAATCCGCAGCATGAGTGACACAATATGTTCAAAATATAAGGCAAGTACCCTTGAGGGAAGTATACTTATTAAGGATGGCAAAATCCTTGAGGTGGCTCCTGAAATAACGCTCCCCGAATCCGCGGACTGTAAAGTAATTGATATCAATCACAAACTGGTGATGCCGGGACTGATCGAGGCCCATTGTCATATGGGAATCACTGAGGAGAAAAAAGGGCAGGAGGGGGACGACTGCAATGAGACAGTGCATCCCATCACGCCCATGCTTCGGTCGATTGACGCCATAAACACGATGGACGCAGCCTTTCACGATGCGGTGAGAGCAGGTATCACGTCAGCCAATATTGGCCCCGGCAGCGCGAATGTTGTCGGTGGTCAATTTGCGGTTGTGAAGACAAGCGGGCGGCGTATAGACGAATTGATTCTGAAAGCGCCTTCCGCGATGAAGATTGCTTTTGGGGAAAATCCCAAGGTCAACTATGCGGAAATCGGCACGTCGCCGGTGACGAGGATGGCAATTGCGGGAATGCTCCGGCAGGAGTTGACGCAGGCGCGCCAATATTTTGAGGACTATCAGAAAAATAATGTTGACTATAGTTTTCATTATGAAGCATGGCGCCCTGTTTTTGAGCACAAGATTCCGGTAAAGGCGCATGCGCACCGCGTGGACGATATCTTTACGGCTGTCCGTATTGCGTCGGAATTCGGATTGAAAATGACACTCGACCATTGCAGCGAGGGGCATCTGATCGCGCCGGAGCTGGCAGCACTGGGGTATCCTGCCGTAGTCGGGCCGGACCTGGCAAGCCGCAATAAGATAGAGGTGCAGAATATGGCCTTTAAGACGGCAGGGGTTCTGGCGAAGGCGGGGGTAATGGTCGCGATTACGACAGACCATCCCGTATCCCTGATTCAGTCGCTTCCGCTGTGTGTGGGACTCAGCGTAAAGCAAGGGCTTTCCATGGAGGACGGGTTCAAGGCGATGACGATTCACGCTGCCAAGATTTGCGGGACGGCGGACAGAGTAGGCAGCTTAGAGCCCGGAAAGGATGCGGATATCGCTGTTTTTGACGGAAATCCGATGGAAGTTTTTACAAATACCGTGATGACGATGATTAATGGGGAAATCGTATATGATGCAAGGGATGAAAAGAATAAAAATGATTTCAAACGGTGAATAAAGCTTACTTGGACTTTACTTGCGCCCAAAATGCGTGTAGAATAATAGGGGTTAAGGAAGGAAAAAGGAAGATGAAGAAAAACAGAAGCAGTGTCGGGATTTGCCTGATACTGAGTATTATAGTACTGTTGTCGGCTTGTGGCAGCACATCAGGCAGTGATCAGACCAATATGCCGGATGTGTCGCCGTCACAGGAGACAGAGTCCGGGGACAGTTCTGTAGTGCGGGATGAAGCCTATGCAACGAATTTGAAAAGCCACGGAATAGAGCTTCCGGTAAGCCGTACCAAGATTTCGGTAAACCAGTCCGGATACAACGCTTCCCGCGAGAAGCGCGTTATATTTCTGGGGAACACCTATGGGGATACCTTTCGGGTGGTTCGAAGCGCTGACAAAAAAGTCGTCTATGTCGGACGTATCGATACGTCGGAGACGGACAGTCTCAGCGGACAGACCTTGAGCATTTGTGATTTTTCACAGGTAACGGAGCCGGGAAGCTATTACATAGAGACGGATATCATCGGGCAGTCGTATCCCTTTAAGATAACGGAGGATGCCTATGAAAAGCTTTTTCTCGGACTGTTGACCAATATATCCGATGCGCGGCTGGAGGAAAGTCCGAAGGGTGTATGCGATGTGAGCTTTGGCATGCATATTCTGATGTACTCTTTGCAGAAGAACGGCGCTTTGTACGAGGAGGCCTACACGTATCTGGGAGATGCGGCGGCCGACAGTGATATGGTAGCCAGACTGCTGTATATGGCACAGTGGCTCCTGACAAAGCAGGGAGAGGATGGCAGCCTTTACGGGGATTACGAGGCGACGGCGGCATTTTGCGGTATTATGGCGATGGGACGCAATACCTTCGGGAAATACGAAGCCACGGTGTCGAAGGAGCTTGAGGATGCCGCAGAGCGGGCGTGGCAATGGCTCGCAGGCAATGAATGTGACAGTGATACGAAAAAGGCAGCACGTTTTTATGCGGCGGTGCAGCTTCTTAATTCAACAGGAACCGGCGAATACCGGAAGATTGCCGATGAATTTCTGGCGGAGTATGACGGAAGCTATACAGAGGAGCGGTTTGTCTTTTACGGTGTATGGGTATATCTGAACGCGGAGCGGAATATTGACAGAGATATGTGTACCCATATTATGCTGTGTCTGGTAGATGAGACAGAGCAGATTTCCATTGAGGCCGAAAATGACGGGATTTTCGGTATTGGGGAACGTACCCTTGAGGCGAATCTCCGCAGGATTTTGCTGCTGAGCTTCATTAACTACATCACGCCGAACAAGGAATACACACTAATTGTCGAGAATAGCATACAATATATAGGCGGGCTGAATGAGACAGGGGAGTGTTATATCAGCGAAAACGGCAGTTGGCGGGATACGGATGCAGCTTTGGAAAGAAATTTTGAATGGAATGGTATTGTATTGTTTTGTTTTGGTGATATGCTTAAAAATATAAACGATATGGCTGAGGAATAAATTTGCGCCTTAATCAGAAGGAGCAGATGGAGGTAATAGAGTGAATAATGAATTGAAAATTGTTGTGTTAGCGGGAGGAATCAGCACGGAGCGGGATGTGTCGCTGGTAACTGGAGCCATGATTTACAGGGCCTTGAAGGAGAAAAAGCATCAGGCGGTTTTGCTGGACGTATATTTAGGCTATGAAGGGGATATGGACAATATCTTTGACATAGAGAAGGACTGGAGTGAGAACTTTGGCGTGATTACCGAACAGAACCCCAATATCAATGCGGTAAAGGCGCTCAGGAAGGATAATCCCAAGTGTCTGATCGGGCCGAAGGTGATAGAGATTTGCAGTCAGGCGGATATTGTTTTCCTTGCGCTGCATGGGCAGAACGGAGAGGACGGAAAGATACAGGCAATGTTTGATCTGCTCGACATTAAATACACGGGCACCGATTATCTCTCCAGTGCGCTTGCAATGGATAAGTCCATTTCCAAGGAGCTGTTTAACAAATATCATATTCCGACGGTGAAGGGCATTACGATTACGAAGGAAGAGGCGCAGGCAGTTACACCGTGGTATATTTTTCCCTGCATCGTGAAGGTGAACTGCGGCGGCTCGAGCGTGGGCGTATACAAGGCGGACAATGAGACGGAGCTGAACGAGGCGCTTGAAAAGGCGTTCCTGTTGGAGAACAGGGTGATTATTGAGCAGTACATAGACGGCAGGGAGCTTTCCATCGGTGTGATGGATGGGAAGGCCCTCCCGATTATTGAAATAGCGCCAAAGGTTGGTTTTTATGACTACAAGAATAAATACCAGGCAGGCTCAACGGTAGAGACATGTCCGGCAGAGCTTGACGGGAATGTGGCAAGGGCAATGCAGTCCTGTGCGGAGTCGGTATATCGTGCGCTGCGTCTCAGAACATATGCCCGCGTCGATTTCAGAATGGACCATAATGGTAATTTTTATTGCTTGGAGGCAAATACCCTTCCGGGAATGACGCCGACCTCGCTCTTGCCACAGGAGGCGGCGGCAGTCGGAATGAATTTTGCGGAGCTTTGTCAGCAGATTGTTGAGATTTCACTGAAAAAATATGACGAATTCGGGTGAGGTTCGAAATGGGAAAGCATCATATGAAAAATATGACACTGAAAAATATTGCAAAGGCCGTTGACGGGGTGCTTCACACAGAGAATATCGCGCAGGGCGTGAGTGCCGATACGACCGAGGCTGCGGGCGTTGTGCTCGATTCCCGTCAGGTAGGAGCGGGGTACATATTTATTGCAACCAGAGGCGAGCGTGTAGACGGTCACAGCTTTATTGACCATGTGTTTGAGAACGGCGCGATTGGAGTTATCTGCGAGAAAGTGCCGGATAATCCCAAGGGTGCATATATTTTGGTGAAAGACAGCTTTCAGGCGTTGAAGGATGTCGCGGAATATTATCGCAGTCAGCTGGACGTTAAGGTTATCGGCATCACCGGGAGCGTAGGAAAGACGAGTGCGAAGGAGTTTATCGCAAGCGTTGTCTCCGGAGCATTCCGGACGCAGAAAACAAAGGGGAACTTTAATAATGAGGTAGGGCTTCCCCTTACGGTGCTTCAAATCCGCGAGGACTGCGAGGTGGCGGTATTGGAAATGGGTATCAGCGATTTCGGGGAGATGCACCGTCTGAGTAAGATTGCAAGGCCCGATATCTGCGTGATCACCAATATCGGACAGTGCCATTTGGAAAATCTTGGCACAAGGGACGGCATTCTGAAGGCGAAAAGCGAGATTTTTGATTATATGGCTGAGGACGGAAGCGTCTGCCTCAACGGTGATGATAATAAGCTTATCACATTAATGGAGGTAAAGGGCAAAAAGCCGTTGTTTTTCGGTATGGATGGGGAAAATGCCGTCTATGCCACGGACTATGTACACATGGGGCTTGAGGGCAGCAGGGTTACGATACATGTCAATACGGATACGCAGACAGTTTTTCCCGTAGCGATACCGCTTCCCGGAGAGCATATGGTCTATAATGCGCTTGCGGCAGCGGCGGTAGGACTGCTCTTAGGGATGACGTCCGGGCAGATCCGGGCGGGGCTTGAGGCGGTGGAACCCGTGGGTGGCAGGAGTAATGTGATTCGCACGGAGAGTTTCACGATTATTGACGACTGCTATAACGCTAACCCGGTATCCATGAAGGCGGCGATTGATTTGCTTGCGCAGCTTGCCCAGAGCCGCAGGGTGGCGATTATGGGGGATATGTTCGAGCTTGGCGAGAGAGAACGGGAGCTGCATCGTGAGGTTGGGGAATATGCCGCAGACAACAATCTGGATGTAATTATCTGCGTTGGAGACTTATCCAAGGATATGGCGAGTGGTGCGCGGGCTGCAGCATACTCCGAGAGCAGCATATATCATTTTGGTAATAAAGAGGAGCTGCTCGTGCAGCTCAAAGGGCTGTTGTGTGTCGGGGACACTGTGCTTGTCAAGGCGTCACATGGGATGCATTTCGAGGAATTGATTCCCGTGATAGAGAACGGTTTTCCGGATTAGGAAACGTGCGCCTTTCGGCACACGTTTCAGACCTGATCTTTATTTTTTTCATAGGTTTCCTGAATAATATCCCGGATGTAAGTGCCAAGCTGCGTCTGCGTTGCTTTTGGAAGCTCTTTTACATAAACAGGCTTGCCATACTCAATAATAACATGCGCTTTTTTAATTTTCGGAAACTGGTTTTCAAAAACCGCGGCGCTGTTGTTGATGGTCATCGGAATAATAGGGCAGCCTGATTTTGCTGCAATCCGAAAGCTTCCCTCATGGAACGGGAGAAATGTCCCTTCTTCCTTATTTCTTGTGCCCTCCGGAAAAATACAGATGGAGGTGCCTCCCTTGACCATATCAATAGCCGTCAGGATGGTTTTCAGTCCTGCCTTTACATCATCTCTGTCAAGAAAGAGGCAGTGCAGGTCCTTCATCCACACACTCAAAAGCGGTACCTTTTCCATTTCCTTCTTGGCAATGTAGCCGGTGGGACGCGGTACCCGCGGGTACGTGAGGACGATATCAAAATAGCTCCGATGATTCCCGACATAGACGACGCCGGTATCCGACGGAATGTTTTCCTCACCGATATAATCTACCCTTGTGCCGGCCAAAAACCGCACACATCGAAATGCCCAATTGACGATGGCAAGACTCGACCGGCTTTTGACATCGGGATTGAATTTCCCGATAACCCATTCAATCAGCATGAGTGGAATACTTAATATCAGAAAAAGAACCACAAACAGGACTACTAATACAAATCTAATCATATAAAATTTTACCTTTCTCAGTAAATGTCAGTCGGGGTAAAATACCCTTTGCCCCCAATCTCATTATATAAGCCGATACAGGGAAACGCAATAGCGGATTGCATTGCTTCTTCGAATTCCTGATCGTGCGGCAGGGCAAATGTCCCGGAATTTAGTCATATCATATCGTTTCAAGACATATTTATTCATAAAAGAAATGATTGCGTTTACCGTAAAAGGAGATAAACAATGCGAAAAAAGAGTTTCAAAAGGTATTTCTGTCTGGCAATAGCGCTTACCATCACCATGCTTTTGTTAAGCGGCTGCTCCGCAGCCTCCGAGAGCTCTGACAAACTTCGAGACCTTGACTTTACCGTGCTCGGGGAAAAGGAGCAGCCGGATACGCTAAAGGAAATCATCAGTGAAAAGAAAAAAGCGCCGTTCCAGATCAGCTATGTTCTGGGCTCGGATTTGTATGTGGCAATCGGCTACGGCGAGCAGGCAGGCGGCGGATTTAGTATCAGCGTCAATGACTTTTATGAGACGGAGGAAGCGATTATCATTGACACGACGCTGGCGGGACCCGGCAATGCAGAGAATGTCTCACGGGCCGTAACATATCCGTATATTGTGATAAAAACCGAAAATATAGCGGATAAGCCGATAGTTTTTCAATGAGAGATGTGATATGATAAAAGCAAAGAAAGCGGGGAATAATTTGTCTCATCAGGAACAGATTATTTGGATACTGTAAGACGATAAGGAGAAAGCACATGTTACTGATAAAGAACGGACTTGTGGTGGATCCTGCGAATGACATTGCCAAAAGGGCAGATGTTGTTGTGCAGGCCGGAAGGATTTTAAGGATAACAGAGGCGGAGAGCGGAGATATTCTTCTCGGGAACGACTGTGAAGTGATTGATGCGGAGGGCTGCGTTGTAGCGCCGGGACTTGTGGATGTGCATGTGCATTTCCGCGATCCCGGCTTTACCCATAAGGAGGATATCGAAACCGGCGCCAAGGCAGCCTTGAAGGGCGGCTTTACCGGCGTCGTGCTGATGGCGAACACAAAGCCCGCAGTAGACAATACAGATACACTAACATATGTTATTGAAAAGGGGAAAACGACGGATTTAAAGGTATATACCTGCGCGAATGTTACAAAGGAGATGGCAGGCCGGGAGCTTACGGAGATGGAACTGCTTCTGAAAAAGGGAGCGGTGGGCTTTACGGATGACGGGATTCCCATTATGGATGCCGCTCTTTTGGAGCAGGCCATGAAAAGGGCGTCGGCGCTGCGGGTGCCGCTCAGCCTGCACGAGGAGAACCCTGCGCTGATCATAAATAACGGGGTGAATCAAGGAAAAGCATCCGAGCATTTCGGAATAGGCGGGTCTCCGCGGGAGGCGGAGATATCGTTGATTGAGAGAGATTTGGAACTTGCGTTAAAAACGGGCGTTATTCTAAATATACAGC
>CAMWYL010000027.1 GCA_947178465.1 uncultured Lachnospiraceae bacterium
TCCATTATCGGTAATGGTTCAGACTGCCGAGACGGCAAGCATTCTGCTGTATCGGTCTCCTTCAAACTTCGCGTGCAGTCTGTCATAACGGATCCGGGGCCGGACAGGGACATCCCTTTTATGCTCATAATCGCCTGCCAGCATTTCCAGCACGGATTCTACATCCGCCCGCGTGACATTGCGAAACGGCCATGCCCTCGGCAGGATTTCCATCGCCTCCTCCAGCGTATAGCTTTTGAAGGCCGCCATGGAAACCAAGTGCTGGGCCAGCACGTCAAGACACCCCTCCGGCGGGCTCATCCGCTCCACTTTTCCCTCTGAGGCAAGCTTCGCTGTCATGCCGCACAGGACGCTCTCCGCCGGTGTCCGCGGGAACAGATACATGACGCTGGTTCGGGACGGGTTATGCCCTGCCCTTCCAAGCCGCTGCATGGTTCCGGAAATCGTGCGCGGACAGCCTACCTGAAGCACCTGGTCGATTTCCCCCACATCAATGCCAAGCTCCATGGAGGAGGTTGCACACAAAAGCCGCAGACTTCCTTCCCGCAGGGACTGCTCTACCTCCTGACGCTGTTCCTTAGAAAGGCTTCCGTGGTGGACACGCGCAAAGTCCTGTCCCCCCAGAAGATTTACATAGTACGCAAGCTTTTCCGCATATCGTCTGCCCTCCACAAAGGCAATTACACTTCTGTTCCCGATACAATACTGATATACCAGCGCGGAAAGCTCCTGCCAGACGGGGTCCTTTTTCCGCTTCCTGCTGTCCGCGTAAGAACCAAGCGTCCGCAGCTCTACCCGCTTCTCCATGGGCGGCGCCGCAATACAGACCGCTTCGGGCGCAAGATACCGGGCCGCCATCTCAAGCGGGGAAATGGTCGCCGACAGGCCGATGCGCTGGAGCGGCCTGTCACACAGGGCATCCAGCCTTGCCAGAGACAACATCAGATGTGCGCCGCGCTTGGTGTCAATCAGCGCGTGCAGCTCGTCGATAATCACCGCCTGCGCGGTGCAGAGCACATTCTGCCCCGTCTTGCCGGTAAGCATCAGATACAATGATTCCGGTGTAATAATGAGAATATGCGGCGGCTTTCTCACCATCTGCTGGCGTTCCTTTTGTGTCGTATCACCAGTGCGGACTGCCACCTTTATCACATCATCCCCGCCAATGCCTGTCAGCGGGCGCCGCAGGTTTTCCCGAATATCGGCGGCAAGCGATTTGAGCGGTGATACATAGATCAGGTAGAGCTGCGGCTTTAGGCTTCCTTTCTCGGCCTGCCTCTTAAACCTGTCCAGAAATACCAGAAATGCCGACAGCGTTTTTCCGGTTCCGGTGGGCGCAGACACCAGTGCATGACTCCCCGACGCAATCGCCGGCCACGACGCCTCCTGCACCGGCGTAGGATTACCAAGCGTCTCCCGAAACCACTGTGCCGTTCCCGTATCAAATAGTTGCAGACAATCTCCCATGGCAGCCTTTCCTTACCCTTTCCGAAATCTCGTAACCTTTATCAACTAAGTCTGTTCTCATAATCCTGTAGCTGATGGAATATATTATCTATAATTGCCTTATCGCTCTCTATTCTATAGAGCATAAAATACCTGTGTGTTGCAAAATTAATTCTTTTATATCCTTCTTCCTTCAGCCTTGGATTAGTACAATCCTTTAAACTGCCTGCTACATGAAACAAATTTTGTTTTGTAAGCTCAAAATCCTCCAATAAGTTTCTCGCTGCCTGTTCATTTTCCTTTTCAAAAAGCAGATACCTGACAAAGTTATCCAAATCTTTTTCCGCATCTTCCGAAATCATTACCTTATAGTCCATATTTTGCCCTCATATCGGAAGCCGCATCATCAGCGTCTCTGCATTTTCCCTCATTCACGTGATTTCTGGAATTCTCAAGCTTTGCCAACATTTCTTCCTCTGTCATCGGCCTATAAGGCTTCTGTTCGGCGACATTTTTTCTGATTTCAAACGGAAATCCATTATAGGCAACCGCCTGCGTCAAAAACATCCTGATAGCGGCTGTCGTATCCGTGCCTAAATCTTTAAACAATTTATCCGACTTCATCTTTAATTCATCATCAACTCTGACCTGAATTGTACTTGCCATTGTATCCTCCTCGTTCAAACAATAAGTTTCATTCATTTCAAGCACAATATACTGCTAAATCATTGCTAAGTCAATACATTCAAACAATATCCTTACATTTCTAACAGCAGTCCCAATTATAAACGACTCTGCTGAAATCTCTGTTTTTCAGCGCCTCTTTATTGATAAACAAATTGGCGATGCCGCAGTCTCCCCATAACACATAATCACGCCGGTCCTCGGCCATATCGGAGTCAATCTGCAGCAAAAGCGTATCGTAGTACCGTGCCTCCTCATCCGTCATCCCTTCTCTTGGGTCTGACTGCGTAAACGCCGGATATCCAAGCATTTTGTGCGCAAAGCCGGATAATTCGTCATACATATATGAGGAATCCTCATCCTCCAGATAGTCGTACCAGCCCTGCTCGTCAAGCTCCTCGCCCGTCACTGCCTTCACTGCCTGTACAAAGACGCGCTCAAAGCCTGCCACCTCCGGGTTCATATAATCTGTCCCTGCCGAAAACGAAAGCGCCGCCGTCCGAAAAATCGGCGAATACTCTTCATTCTCCTCCGCCAGAATGATTCCCAGCTCTTTTACCTGCTCCTGCGTAACGTCCGCGCATACCGTATCATGGAATATCACGCGAAAATCCTTCTGTGAAGCCGGCTCGTCAAAATCCATCCCAAAAACATCATCGTCCGCTCGGACAAAAAGCTGCAGCATTCCCTCTTTGGGAAAATCCGTATCAAACTCCCGCAAATCCGCGAAATTAATCTGTGCAATCAGCATCATGTTCTTGCCGTTACTGTCTGTAGGATACGCCTTTTGCATATCCCAATAAGGCACTCCGCCAAACTTGCTGTCCGTCAGGGCAGGCGGGACATCCCCCTCTCTCCTTTTGATCTTAATGACCGGCGTTGCCGTCATCTCCTTAATCTTTTCTACAATTTTTACTGCCTTTTCACTCGGCTGATGTTCTTTTGCCATATCTTTGCTCCCTTCCTTATATCCTTAATGTTCACGTTATTCGTAACTACTTCTTATTCTACTTCATTCCATCTTCTATTTCAATTCCTACCGCCTGTCGCAATTTCCCTTATAATCAAAAACCCCTGCAAACAGTCACTTAGCTTGTTGCCCGCAGAAATAAAAAACAACTTCCAATTACAAACGAAATGGGTGCATATCCCGATGACAATAACTGTATCAGGAATTACACCCATTAGAAAATGATTATTTCATTTCTGCGGCAGCCTCTCTTAATACCATCCTAATATTACAAATTCCGGTATTCCTGTGCTCAGCTCCGCTTTTTTCAGACTGTAAGCGACATCATCAAAGTCGGTTTCCGTATCATTTGTTAAAACAATAAATGTAACCTGCGATTCGCCTTCCATACCGGACACTTCAATCTTATACTTGTAGATGTTGTCATTACAGGTATATGTCCCATCATCATTCGTTGTGTAGTCAACATCCAGCGCTTCATACGAGGATTCCATCCCGTTTCCGGAAGTTCCACAACCACATAAAGTACCTGCAACGATGAGTCCAAGCATAAAGACGATACAAACTTTGATTTTCATACTAACCTCCATGATTCCGCTCTGCGGAATCTCAAATCCATGCGGAGAATGCCCGTTTTTAAGGCGAATTTATTCGCCATGCATTCTCCTGTGTGAGAAGGATTTGCCTTGCAAATCCTAGTACTTCTTCACGAAGCAGCCTTTGCTGCGAGTGAAAATTGCTGAAGGCAATTTAGAAGTACTTCTCACACTATCCTCCATTCCGCCGCCTTCGGCGGCTTATGCTTTCCCAATTCTATTTTGCGATTGACGCAATATCAATCAGATTTAAATCCTCCTGCCGCTCAGCATTCTCAAGACTTGTAAGAAGCGCGCTTGCCGTATCCATTGCCGTGATGCAGTTTACTCCTGTCTCAATCGCCGTCCTTCGAATCAGGAAACCGTCTCTTGACTTATCACGCCCCTGTGTCGGGGTATCAATCACAAGGTCAATCCTATGTCCCAATATCAAATCCATAACCGTCGGCGATTCCTGATGTATCTTATTGATTTTTCTCGCCTTCACACCCGCATCGTTTAACGCTTTTGCCGTGCTTCTCGTCGCATAAATTTTATAGCCCAGCTTCTCAAAGCGTCTGCCGATTTCAATCGCCTCGCCCTTATCCGCATCCTTCACGGTAATAATCATCTGCTTGTGTTTGGGCAGATCAACGCCCGCACCAAGAAATGCCTTATAGAGCGCTTCATTAAAGGTCTTGGAAATGCCAAGACACTCACCCGTGGATTTCATCTCCGGTCCAAGGCTGATTTCCGCCCCCCGAATCTTCTCGAAGGAGAACACCGGCATCTTGATTGCCACATATCCGGCCTCCTTCTGCAAGCCCGGTTCATACCCCAGCTCACGGATGGTCTTTCCGATAATGACTTCTGTCGCCAAATCCACAATCGGAATACCTGTGACCTTGCTGATATACGGAACCGTTCTGGACGAACGGGGATTCACCTCAATGACGAATACCTCTTCGCCGACCGCAATAAACTGAATATTGATCAGTCCCTTTACATGCAGCGCCTTAGCAAGCCGCCTCGTATACTCCGCAATCGTCTCCCTGACCTTATCGCTAATCGTATGCGCCGGATAGACCGAAATCGAGTCACCGGAATGTACACCCGTCCGTTCAATATGCTCCATAATGCCGGGGATCAGAATATCCGTCCCATCGCATACCGCGTCAACCTCCAGTTCCTTACCCTGCAGATACTTGTCCACAAGAATAGGATGATCCTGCGCAATCCGGTTGATAATCTCCATAAACTCCTCGATTTCCTCGTCAGAAATCGCAATCTGCATGCCTTGCCCGCCAAGCACATAGGAGGGTCTGACAAGCACCGGATAGCCCAGACGGTTTGCCACCGCCTTCGCCTCCTCCGCCGTGTAGACCGTACCGCCCGCCGCGCGCGGAATCTGCGTCTCCTCAAGAATTTTGTCAAACAGCTCCCTGTCCTCTGCCGCATCAACGTCCTCTGCCTTCGTACCGAGAATGGGAACGCCCATCTTCATCAGGCTCTCCGTAAGCTTAATTGCCGTCTGTCCGCCAAACTGCACCACCGCGCCATCCGGCTTTTCAATATTGACAATGTTCTCCACATCCTCGGGGGTAAGCGGCTCAAAGTACAGCTTATCGGCAATGTCAAAGTCCGTGCTGACCGTCTCGGGGTTGTTATTGATAATAATCGTCTCATAGCCCGCCTTGGAAAACGCCCATGTCGCGTGCACCGAACAGTAGTCAAACTCGATTCCCTGTCCGATGCGGATCGGACCGGAGCCAAGCACCAGCACCTTCTTGGGCGGATTTGTCTCTACCGCCTCATTCTCCCCGTCGAAGCAGGAATAATAATACGGGGTAGTCGCCTCAAACTCAGCGGCACAGGTGTCAACCATCTTAAACGCTGCCACAATATTATTCTCATAGCGCAGCTTTTTGATTTCCTCCTCGCTCCTTCCGGTCAGTCGGGCGATTACGTTATCCGGGAACTCTATTCGCTTCGCTTCCCGCAAAAGCGCCGTTGTCAGCGGCTGTGTCTCCAGCGCGTGCTCCATCTCTACGATAATCGCAAGCTTATCGATAAACCACCTGTCAATTCCCGTAATCTTGAAAATAGTGTCATAATCCACACCTTTTCTGAGTGCCTCGGCAATAACATATATTCTCTGGTCATCCACAGTCTCCATACGCTTCAGCAGCGCATTCTTATCCAATGCAGAGAAATCATAGCTTCTGAGGCAGTCCACGTGCTGCTCCAGAGAACGGATTGCCTTCATCAGCGCTCCCTCAAAGTTTGTGCAGATACTCATTACCTCACCTGTGGCCTTCATCTGTGTGGTCAGCGTCCGCTTCGCCGTAATGAATTTGTCAAACGGCAGACGAGGCATCTTCACAACGCAGTAATCCAGCGTCGGTTCAAAGCTTGCATAGGTCTTTCCGGTGATGGCATTTTTAATCTCGTCCAGGGTATATCCCAATGCAATCTTCGCCGCTACCTTTGCAATCGGATATCCGGTCGCCTTGGAAGCAAGCGCCGAGGAACGGCTTACTCGGGGATTGACCTCAATCACACAATACTCAAAGCTGGTCGGATGCAGCGCAAACTGCACATTGCAGCCGCCCGTAATTTGCAGCTCCGAAATAATATTCAGCGCGGAGGTCCTCAGCATCTGATACTCCTTGTCGCTGAGTGTCTGCGACGGCGCGACAACGATACTGTCTCCGGTGTGGACCCCGACAGGGTCAATATTTTCCATATTGCAGACAGTAATGCAGTTCCCCACACTATCCCGCATAACCTCATATTCGATTTCCTTCCAGCCCGCGATACACCGCTCCACAAGCACCTGGCCCACACGCGAAAGCCGCAGGCCGTTCTCAAGGATTTCCTCTAACTGTGCCTGGTTGTGCGCAATACCGCCGCCGCTGCCGCCAAGTGTATAGGCAGGACGAAGCACCACCGGATACCCGATGGAGTTTGTGAACGCCACGCCATCCGCTACATTCTCCACGACAAGGGAGGCTGCGCAGGGTTCCCCGATCTTTTCCATGGTGTCCTTAAACTCCTGCCTGTCCTCGGCTTTACGGATCGTCGCCGCAGTCGTACCGAGAAGCTTCACGCCATGGGAGGCAAGAAATCCGCTTTCCTCCAGCTCCATGCCAAGATTTAAGCCCGCTTGTCCGCCAAGCGTCGGAAGAATGGAATCCGGCTTTTCCTTTTCGATAATCTGCTCCAAGACCTTTACCGCAAGCGGCTCTATGTAGACCTTATCCGCGATATCCCTGTCCGTCATAATCGTCGCCGGATTGGAATTGACCAGCACGACCTCGATTCCTTCCTCCTTGAGCGAGCGGCAGGCCTGTGTGCCGGCATAATCAAATTCCGCCGCCTGACCGATAATAATGGGACCTGACCCGATGACCAATACCTTTTTTACATTTGGATTCTTTGGCATTGTTACCTCCTTATTCTCACAACAGCCTATATTGCCTTCTGCATCATCTGAATAAATCTGTCAAACAGATATCCCGAATCCTGCGGGCCACAGCAGGCCTCCGGATGAAACTGCACCGTGAAGATATTCTTTCCGGTATAATTCAACCCCTCATTCGTCCCGTCATTCACATTGATAAACGCCGGTGTCGCCACCTTTGGGTCAAGCTTATCCATATCGACCACATACCCGTGATTCTGGGAGGATATGTAGACCCTTCCGGTCGCCAGATCCTTAACGGGATGGTTCCCGCCCCTGTGCCCGTATTTCATCTTATAGGTATCCGCACCCGTTGCCAGTGCCATCAGTTGATGCCCGAGGCAAATCGCAAATATCGGAATATCCGTGTCATAGAGCTTTTTGATTTCCGCAATAATCTCTCCGCATTCCTTCGGGTCTCCCGGCCCGTTGGAGAGCATGATCCCATCAGGCTTATCCGCTATCAGCTCCGCCGCAGACGTCCCCGCAGGATAAACCGTCACATCACAGCCCCTTGCCTTAAGCGAATACGCGATGTTGTCCTTCGTGCCAAAATCCAGAAGCGCAACCCGCTTTCCTGCGCCGTTCAACTCCCTGACCAGGGAGGGCTTATGCTCCCGTCTGCCCGCCTCATAATCCGCCGCGTTGAACTTCGCGCTCCCCGAAAGCGCGCCGTTCTCGTTCAGGCTCACGGAACCCTTAATCCGGTATTTTTCTTTGCAGGTAACTCTTTCGACCACCTTCCCGGTGGTATATGCCTTCAACCGCGGCAAAACCACGTCCAACGCGTAGTTCTCATTCGTGGTAATCATGCCGTTCATGGTACCCTTCTCACGAAGCCGCTTCGTCAGCGCCCTTGTGTCGATTCCCGCAATGCCCGGTACGTTATTCTTTTCCAAAAACTGTTGAATGGAATAATCTGCTCTGAAATTACTGAAGCTTCTAGACAATTCTCTGACAATAAACCCGTCGGGCCAAGCTCTTCCCGACTCCATATCTTCCTGACAAATCCCATAGTTCCCTATTAAGGGATAGGTCATACACACCGCCTGTCCCGCATAGGAGGGGTCTGTAAGCACCTCGAGATAGCCTGCCATGGAGGTATTAAAAACAATCTCACTGATAATTTCCCTGTCCGCACCGATATGAAGCCCTTCAAATACCGTGCCGTCTTCCAATATCAAAAATGCCCTCATCTGAATAACCATGCCTTTCTCAACATCCCGCGACCGGCGGCCGCAGTCCCCAATTTCGCACAATCGTTTAATTATATCATATGCAAATCTGCCGTTCAACATTTATTTCCCCGCAGTGTATTCATACAGTGCATTCATACCATGTATGAATACACTGCATTCTTCACATCATCCCTCTAAGTTGCGCAAAAAGGTCGAGATCCTCCTGTGTAAGGCGCATGTTGGTATTATATTCCTTCCCCTCCGGACTCTTTACCTTAATCTCAATAATCGTGCCGTCGCCGATGGCCTCCCGTCCGACCGCCTGCATAAACGGCATAAACTTCGGGTGATTCCGTGTAAAGGTGTCCCAAGCTCCCTTCATTTTCATAATTGCTGTAAAATCCATCATATCCATCCCATCCTTTCTACCGGTTTACCTTATAAAAAGTACCGCCGGTTCCGGCGATACTTTTTATCTATCCTGTTTTCATTATTTGAAATATGCCACGCCGGATTCGAATATTTTCATATCCTGCTCGCCGTAGATATTTATCGCTACTGCGTCCCCACGGCGCTCAACATGCGCCATCTTGCCAAGACACCTTCCATCCGGGGAGGTAATGCCCTCAATAGCCACATAGGAACCGTTGACGTTCCACTCCTCATCCATAAAAATATTGCCATTAAAATCCGCATACTGCGTCGCCACCTGACCGTTTGCAAAGAGCCTGTCAATCCATTCCTTCGGCGCCACAAAACGGCCTTCCCCGTGAGACGCGGGTGTAACATAAGTCTTTCCAAGCTCCGCAAGCTGCAGCCACGGGGATTTGTTGCTCACAACCTTCGTATAGACCATCTTGGAGATATGGCGGTTGATGGTGTTGTAGGTCAGTGTCGGAGAATCCTCCTTCTGTCCCACAATCTCACCATAAGGTACCAGCCCCAGCTTAATCATTGCCTGAAAGCCGTTGCAGATACCGAGCGCAAGACCGTCCCGCTCATGCAAAAGCCTGTTTACAGCCTCCTTTATCTTCTCATTGCGAAATGCCGTTGCAAAGAATTTCGCACTTCCGTCCGGCTCGTCACCCGCAGAAAAACCGCCCGGGAACATGATAATCTGTGCCTGCGAAATCGCCTTGGTAAACGCGTCAACCGAGTCCCTGATATCGTCCACGGTCATATTGCAGAATACCTTCGTCACTACCTCCGCACCGGCACGCGCAAACGCAATGGTGGAGTCATACTCGCAGTTTGTCCCGGGGAATACCGGAATAAATACCGTTGGCTTCGCCACCTTATTCTTGCAGATGTAAACCTCTTTTGTATCATAGAGCTTTGTGTCTATCGGACCGGAAGCTTTCGTCCTTCCAACAGGGAATAACACCGGGCCACCCGGCTTCGCACCGCTCGCCCATACCCGCATAGCCGCCTCCGGCGAAGCAAACGCCTTCTCACCATCCGGCATTTTCCCGGCTGCCTCAGGTGAAATCTGTCCGGATTCCATCACCTTCTTTAATGATGCCTCTGACCTGTCCATCGGTTTCACCGACCTGGTCGGAAATACTTTTTCAAGCCTGTACATCCATTTGCTCAACGCATTCTCCATCGAAATGGAAGCTTTCTTATATACAAAGCCCGCATTCTCTGCCAAGACCGTACCGACTGCCTTATACGCAACACCGCTCTTTTCCAGTGCATCCGGCTTATCCGCCGCAACCTCGGCGATAATGCTTCCCATGCCGTTCGCAAACAGCTCAGTTGCATCCAAATCACTGTCAAACTCCACGCCCAGCATATTGCCGAATGCCATCTTCGCCGCAGACACCGCAATTCCCTTGGAATCAAGCGCATAGGCGGCAACAATCGCCCTGTCCGCAATCAACCGGGCAACCTTATCATAAAGCGCCATCACCTCATCATACCGGGGCAGATCATATTCATCCTTTGCAATTTCAAATACGACAAGTCTGTCGCCTGCCTGCTTCAACTCCGGCGTCAGGATATCCTGCTGCTTCGCGACATCTACCGCAAAAGATACGAGGGTAGGCGGCACGTCAACATCATTGAAGGTTCCCGACATGGAATCCTTGCCGCCAATCGAGGGCAGCCCGTAGCCAATCTGCGCGTCATACGCACCCAAAAGCGCCGCGAAAGGCTGGCTCCAGCGGGACGGTTCCTCCGTCATGCGGCGGAAATATTCCTGAAACGTAAAGCGGATTTTCTTATAATCACCGCCCGCAGCAACGATCTTCGCCATAGACTCCGTAATCGCGTACACCGCGCCATGGTAAGGGCTCCAGCTTGAAAGATACGGATCGAATCCATATGCCATCATTGTCACAACATCCGTTTTGCCCTTTAATACAGGGAGCTTCGCAACCATCACCTGCGTCTCAGTCAATTGGTATTTCCCGCCATATGGCATAAGCACGCTGCCTGCGCCGATGGAAGCGTCAAACATTTCCACAAGCCCCTTCTGGGAGCACACATTCAAATCACTTAAGGCCCACAGCACTGCCTGATCTGCATGACCTTCGCGCAGTGCTTTTACAACATCCTCTTTTGCTGCTATTTTATTAAAATAATTATCCTCTTTTACCGGCGTGTCCACATATACGCCGGTCTCCTGATGCGCGCCGTTTGTATCAAGGAAAGCTCTGGAAAGATTGACAATCTCCTTCCCTCTCCAAAGCATTACAAGCCTTGGCTCCTCAGTAACCGTCGCAACCTCAACCGCCTCAAGATTTTCCTCCGCAGCATAAGCAAGGAACTTCTTTACATCCTTCGGGTCCACAACAACCGCCATCCGCTCCTGGGACTCGGAGATTGCAAGCTCCGTGCCGTCAAGCCCCGCATACTTCTTGGGAACCTTGTCCAAATCAATAACCAGCCCGGGGGCAAGCTCACCGATGGCAACGGAAACGCCGCCCGCACCGAAATCATTACATTTCTTAATCAGACGGCTGACCTCCGCACGCCTGAAAAGCCGCTGAAGCTTCCGCTCTGTCGGCGCATTTCCCTTTTGTACCTCCGCGCCGCAGGTCTTAATGGAGCTTTCCGTATGCACCTTGGAGGAACCGGTCGCGCCACCGCAGCCGTCCCGTCCGGTACGCCCGCCAAGCAAAATGATAATATCATTCGGGTCGGAGTTCTCCCGAATCACGTTTGCTCTCGGCGCAGCTCCCATTACGGCACCGATCTCCATCCGCTTCGCCACATAGTTTGGATGGTATACTTCCTTCACAAAGCCGGTCGCAAGCCCGATCTGATTGCCATAGGAGGAATAACCGCTTGCCGCGCCGCGCACCAGCTTCTTTTGCGGGAGCTTCCCCTTGAGCGTATGCTGAACCGGCATCGTAGGGTCTGCCGCACCAGTCACGCGCATTGCCTGGTATACATAAGAACGGCCCGAAAGCGGGTCGCGAATCGCGCCGCCAAGGCAGGTCGCCGCACCGCCGAACGGCTCAATCTCCGTCGGATGGTTGTGCGTCTCATTCTTAAAGCTCACCAGCCATTCCTCCGTGACAACGCCGTTCCCATCCTCCTTGTCAATCTCGACAGGAACAACAATGGAGCAGGCATTGATTTCATCGGAATCCTCCATATCTGCAAGCTTACCGTCCTTCTTGAGCTTGCGCATCGCCATCAGGGCTAAGTCCATCAGACAGACATACTTGTCCTTCCTGCCCGCAAAAAGCTCCTCCCTTGCCGCAAGATACTTCTCATAGGTCGCCTTGATGGGCGCCGTATAGTATCCATCCGCAAATGCAATCTCCTTCAACTCTGTCGCAAACGTCGTGTGACGGCAGTGGTCGGACCAATAGGTATCCAACACTCGGATTTCCGTCACGGTCGGGTTTCTGTACTCCTCGTTCTTATAATAATTCTGTATATGCAAAAAGTCCTTGAAGGTCATGGCAAGCCCCAGCGAATCGTATAGCGCCTTCAGCTTGTCCTCCGGCATCTCAGTAAAGCCCTCAAAGCTTGCAACATCCGCCGGCTCGTCAAATACCGTCACCAGAGTCTCCGGCTTCACCATATCGGTCTCTCTTGAATCTACCGGATTAATGCAGTAGGCCTTTATCTTATCAAACTCATCATCGGAAATGTCTCCTATCAGAAGGTAAGTAACTGCCGTCCTGATGATAGGCTCCTCGTCCTCCTTCAAGAACCGCACACACTGTACCGCAGAATCCGCCCGCTGGTCAAACTGCCCCGGCAGGAACTCCACGGAAAAGCAGCGGCTGTTCTCCGGCATCTCAAAGCATTCCCGATACAGCAGATCAACCGGAGGCTCGGAGAATACACATTGGCAGGCCTCCTCGAAAACAGCGTCCGAAATATTCTCAACATCATAGCGGATGAATATCCTCACCTTCTCCACCCCGCCAATCCTAAGATAACCGTTTAATTCCTCCTCAAGTTCCCTGGCCTTAACCGCAAAGGGTTCCTTCTTTTCCACATAAATCCGTCTTACATTTCCCATTGAATGAGTCCTCCGTATATTCTTATCTATAGTTGCCGACAGTTTCATTATATCTGATTCCGAACTTTTTTCAACTCTGACTTATACGAAAAGCATGGCCTCGTTCCACCATGCTTTTATCCTACAGCATATGCTGTTATCTATTCTATCACCATTCCCAGCGTACCCATAATATACTCAATCTCCCTGTCTATGTCGTCCGCAGTCAACCCTATCGTCTGTGCCGTAATCTTCATGCCTTCTATAACATAAGCGATACTCTTCGCCGCGGCCGCCGCATCGTCGCATATCATCCATTCCTGCTCCACGCCGTCCTTAATCAACATCTCCAGCTCGGAAACATTTCTGTCAAACCGGTTTCTGACAGGATTGTCATTTTCTGAAAGTTTATTCTCAAACAGATACTCACAAACAGCTGCGGAAAGATTGTCCTTCTTTTTCAAAATCGCTTTCTTCTGACTGCTCAGATAAATCAGCATAATCTCGCCCGGAGTCTCCGCCTTCGCGCCCGCCGTCTCCATGATGCCGGAAATCCCTGCATACTCCTGCTCCAGCACCGCCTCAAACAGCTCCTTCGTGCTCGAAAAATAGAGATAAAGCCCGCCCCGGCTGATATCACAAGCCTCCACGATATCCTTCATCGTCACCGTCCGATATCCACGCTTCTGAAATACCTCACGCGCTCTTTCCACAATATAGCTTTTCTTCTGTATTGATTTATCTCCCATATTACAACTCCCAATATATTTATATATGCTTATATTCAATACTCCAACGGTCGTATACTCTCCAAAAGTTCCTTCATTTTGAGAATAATCGCAAGGTATATGCCATTGCTTACCCCCTCCGACCAGACTGCTCCCTTTACATCCCCCTTCAGGATGTACTTCGACAAAATATCGCCCAAAACACTGATATCATGCAGAGAACAGGCATCTATTACCCGCTGCTCGTCCGCAACCGTCCTGATATTGTAGCGTGAAAGCGTATAAACATAATTCCGATTGATGAAATCAGTCGTCTTTACCTCCTTCACAAAACTGAGCAATGTGGAATCATATACCGGCACCGCAATGGAATTCTTGCCAATTCCCTCACCACTATACACATTTGAGGCCGCCCCGCCGCTTGATGCCTGAAGCCACGGCAGAAACCGCAACAGCTTCACCACATCCTCCTGATAACAAATGACAATCTCTTCTCTTGAAAGCCTCGAGCTGTCCAACATATAGGGTTCCTCCTTCACACATTACTGTTTTTATTCTATCATAAAAAAGCAAAAAGTAAAATATTTTCACTTTAATTCAGAATATTTTATTATAAAAAGCTTTTAACTTGTGATACTATTGGGAAAATACTATAATAGAAGCATACAAAACATTTGATTTTGAAGATAAGGAGACAAGTCCATGCGTTATTTTATAAAACCACTTTCGCTTCTGCCGGCGATTGTCATGATGTATATCATTTTCTCATTTTCTTCTCAAGACGGCACCACCAGCTCCAAACTGAGTTACGGCGTGTCCCATGATCTTGTATCCGCCGTTGACCGCCTGCTGGATTTGGAGCTTACGCCCAAACAGATCAATCACGGAATCAGCAAAATCCATTATTATGTCAGGAAGCTTGCACATGTCACTGAATACTTCCTGCTCGCCGTGTCCATCTCCATCCCAATCTACGTCTATGGAATACGGGGAATCTGGATCATCCTGACCTCCGGGATCCTCTGCATAGGCTTCGCGGCGCTCGACGAGCTGCATCAGCTCTTTGTAGTCGGTCGCGGCGCCGCGATAAAGGATGTGTTTATTGACAGCTTCGGTTCTCTGCTGGGTATCATTTTCGTCCGTATCTTCGGCTATATCATGCGAAAATGCATCACAGAGCCGCTGTCCGCCCGAAGGCAGCTCTCTCGGCAGCACTGAAGGAAAAGACCTGCGTTCTCCCTTATTCCGCCAACAGACTGTTTATCGTGGAGAGGGTATTATTGTAGTCCTCTTTTACCTGCTGCAGTAACGGCTCAATATCATCTCCATACTCTGTCCGATTCCTGAGCTGCTCCGTCAAAGCGCTGACGGACTTGACAAGCGGCGTAAAGGCAAGGTTCTGGCTGACACCTTTCAAAGTATGTGCCGCGCGGAAGGCCTCCTCCATGTTCCGCTCCTCTATCGAGCTGCACAGCAGCTCAAAGCTCTTCTCATTCTGAAACTTCCCCAAAAACTTCTTAATTCTGTCATCATTCACTAATCTGCTTAAAATCTCATCATAGCTTGCACCCATTGCAACATAACATTCTCTTACTGTCATCTTAATCCCCCATCCCTATTTAATCATTGCATCCGCGTATGAAACCTCCATCTCGGTCGCCTCAAACAGCTTGCTCTTTGCCATCTCGAAGCATTCCAATATCCGCGGTGAAAAGGTTCCGCATTCTCCAGCCTCTATCATTCGTACTGCCTCATCCACGGCATAGGGTGCTTTGTACACACGCTTACTGACCAATGCGTCATAAACATCAACAATGGAAACCGCCTGCGCCCAGATGGGAATGTCATCCCCTCCGATACCGTCCGGATATCCCTTGCCATCATAGCGCTCATGATGCCATCTGACAATGTCATAGCAATATTTATAGAATTCGTTCTCCTCCTGTTTAAACTTCTCCAAAAGCTCACACCCGTATATCGTGTGCTTCTTCATCTCCTCAAATTCATCCTTGGTCAGCCTGCCCGGCTTGAGCAAAATACTGTCCGGTATTGCAATCTTTCCGATGTCATGCAATGCGGAAGCGTCCGCCATCAGCCGGATCTTATCCTTTGTAAGCTTGTATTCCGGATACATCCGCTTCATTTCCTTGAGCAGTATCTTGGTAAAGTATTTCACGCGCTGAACATGCTCACCCGATTCAAGGCTCCTAAACTCTACAACAGAGCTGAGTGCGTTGATCAGGAAGTCGTTGCTCTTCTCAATAATCCGTCTGCTTTCCTCCAGCTCTTTTGTCCGCTCCTCAAGCTTAATCTCAAGGTCAATCCTATGCTGGAACAGCTCTATGATATTCTGTGTTCTACGCATTACCACGTTGGGCTGGAACGGCTTGTAAATAACATCAGCAGCACCAAGCTCATAGGCCCGCTCCTCATTCATTGCCGTCGCTTCCCCCGTAATCATAATGACAGGGATCAAATCGTAGCCGTTCTCCTCCATAAAGGCAAGAACATCCAGACCGGACTTATTCGGCATAATCAAATCCAGAAAAATCAACGCAATTCTATCACTGTGCTGCTTGATCAAATCTATTGCTTCTGCACCGTCAGCAGCTTCCAAAATCGCGTACTGCTCCTCGAAAATATCCTTCAGCAGTTCCCTGTTGATTTCCGCATCATCCGCAATTAACAGTGTATCCTTCATCCTGATCTTATCATTAATGCTATTTGCATTTTCATTGGTGTTTGTGGTCTCATTCATATCCTTGGTCTCCTACATATAATGGTTTACGATGATTTCAAAATAAATTTTAGCACCTTTTTACGGGAAAATCAAGGTCTGTGCGCACTAAAAGAGCATCACTCCGGATAAAGCGAATCTCTCTGATACAACATCCGATCATTTTATCACATCCCAAACAAAAATCAATCCGGCAG
>CAMWYL010000028.1 GCA_947178465.1 uncultured Lachnospiraceae bacterium
ATACAGATATTCGCGTATCGAAAATCTCGGATAAAGCTTGGTATTCCCGGAAAGATAGCCGATTGCCCCCTTCTTCTCTGTCAGCTCGTCAATGGCATTTCCTGACATATCTGTCAGTTTTATCTCGCCTGACGTAGGCGTCATCAACATCCCCAACATGCGCAGCAGTGTCGTCTTTCCCGCGCCATTCGGTCCCAGAATGCCCACAATCTCTCCGGCCTCCGCCCTTAGCGATATGTTCTCAACCGCAAAAAACTCTTCCTTTACGGTCTTCCTTCCCTGTCGTATACTGCGTTCAAACTGCTTTGATAAATTTAATGCTTCTATCATTTTAATCCTCCTGTCTATCTTATCTGTTTTGCAACGCTTAACTTATAGCTGCTGATACAGTAGGTAAGTGTATCCACAAGCCAGATAATATCTATAACACATACCGGAAGAATCCCGATTCCCCATAGGATTGAGCCAAGCAGGCAAAAAATACTCAGAGTCATACAGGTTATCGCGGTTGCTCTGTGCGCATGGTACGACGCCCGATAAATAATCAGCTTCTCGGCCTCGTCACAACTCTCAAACCATTTCCTTTGAAAGCGTATATCATACACGCTCCCCCGTTTCTCCGGATTTATCTCCTTCTCCAGATTCACTGCTCTGCGTTGTGCTGCCACCGAAAAGATCAGCGCCCCTATCCATCCTACATGAAAGCAGATTTCCTTTCCCCACAATAAACCTTCCGTATCCAACAGTTTGACATGGCTTTGTGCGCAGATCAGCGTAATCATCACCGTAAGCACCTGCTGTATGGATGTAATGATCAGCGCAAGGCACAGTCTGTTTTCAATCCGGTTGATTACCGCCTCGTCCTCCCCATCCCAGCTCTCGTACAGCCTGCGGCTGCTTCTGTACAGGGGAAGATATATGGCTATGGCAATAACCGTTACTATCACATTCAGGTAATAGCTGCTCTCAGCAATCACGGCTGCCACTGTCTCACTGACCTGTCGAATAGCGTCAAAGTCTCTTACCAATTCGGATGTTCCTCCTATAATACCGCCTGCAAACGCACAGAGAAACATTATAATGAGAAAGCTCCTCTTCTTATTCTTATCCTCTGTCAGGATATCCTCTGTTCCTTCATTCTGCATTTTCACGATTCCGAATCCTCCTCCCATGTAAAGATGTCCTCGACCCGCGCATCCAATACCTTTGCAAGCTTTAAGGCGAGGGATACGGAGGGGGAATAATCTCCCCGTTCTATCTGGCTGATTGTCTGCCTGGAGACCCCCACCAGCTTTCCCATCTCCTGTTGATTTACATTGATGCGCGCCCGGTATTCTTTTAAACGATTATATAATGGCACAGCTTTTCCTCCGTTTCATAAGCTTCGGACGATTTGGTGACAATTTATTTTGTCATTTTGACAACTTTCCTTGTCAATTGATTATGGTTATTATACAGATGACAAGAAAAGTTGTCAATAAGGAATCTGAAATTCTGAATGGAAAGTGTGTAGAAATCTTAGATTTGAAGAGAAAAGCTTTGTCGCAGAAAAAGCTATGTACTAAGAAAAGAAGAAAGATGTTTTGACAATGGTGCGATTTTTTATTAGTATGAAATTATACTATTTCAAAGAATCATATCCGATAAAAGGAGGAAAGATAAAGCATGCCACATACAGACAAGAAAAAAGGGTTAAACGCAAATGAGCTGAAGCTGATAGCAATTGCAGCTATGACACTGGATCATCTGACATGGACATTGTTTCCGGGATATTCCACAGAATGGTTCGTTATTCTGTTTCATATTATCGGCAGGATTACAGCGCCGATTATGTGGTTTTTTATCGCAGAAGGATATCACCACACACGCAATATAAATAAATATATCATAAGATTGTTTATATTAGCGGCAATTTCTCATTTTGCTTATAACTTCTGCTTTAATATTCCGATGATTCCCTTTCAAACCTCTGTATTTAACCAGACAGGCGTTGTATGGTCATTGGCATGGGGATTGGTTTTGCTATACATATATGACCAAAAGCAATGGAAGCCTTGGCAAAAGGCTTTTGTCACAATCATAATCTGCCTGATAACGTTTCCCTCAGATTGGAGCTGTATCGCAACCATGGCGATTTTGTCTATCGGAACAAACAGAGGAAACTTTAAAAAACAAATGCTTCATATGATGTTATGCGTATCAGCATATGCCATTGTGTATTTTATATTTATTGATAAAGTATATGCCGTCATTCAGTTCGGCACTGCTCTGACCATTCCGCTTTTACGTCTTTATAACGGGGAACGCGGCTCCTTTAAAGGAATGGGAAAGCTATTCTATATCTATTATCCGCTGCATCTTTTTATATGCGGTATTATCCGCATACTATTATGGGGAGCTGCCTTCTCAACAGGAGTCGCTAATTTTTAAATCGCGGCTATGCGATTACAAAAGGCATGCCCTATAAACAGGGCATGCACCGTAAGCGATGCATGCCCCTGTAACTGTATTACCATGTGAATTTGTAAACCGTTGTCGTATGGTACGGACGATCCGGCCCGTAAACAACATCCGGGAAGTGCTCCTGATGAATGGAGTCCGGATATGCCTGTGTCTCAAGGCAGAGTCCGCTCCTCTTTCCGTAAGCGGCGCCTTCCTTTCCCGTCTGCGGTGTAATACAGCTCCCGGCATAGAACTGGATACCCGGCTGATCGGTATAGACCTCCATTCTTCTGCCTGAAACAGGCTCCTCAACTGCTGCCGCCATCCGCATGGTTCCGTCATAGCCGTCAATTATCCAATTGTGGTCATAGCCCTGTCCGTATTTGAGCTGCACATCGTCGGCGTCAATCTCCTTACCGACTACCTTCATCTGACGGAAATCAAACGGCGTTCCCTGTACCGGCACAAAATCGCCTGTCGGGATTAAACGCTCGAAAATGGGCGTATAATGGAACGCGTTAATTTGAAGCCGGTGCGCTTCAATGCTTCCGGAGTCATGCCCCGCAAGATTGAAATAAGTATGATTTGTCATATTGATCAATGTCTTTTTGTCGCTGGTGACATTATACTCTATTTTCAGCTCATTCTCATTGGTCAGCGTATAGGTCACCTGAACCTTTTTATTCCCGGGGAAGCCCATGGATCCGTCCACATCCTCCAAGGAAAAGGTCACGCTGTTGTCTGCCGGATTCGCTGCCCACAGCCTTTTGTGATAGCCCTTATCATCATCACTGTGCAGATTGTTTGTGCTGTCATTTACCGCAAGTTGGCAGGTCACTCCGTCAATGGCAAAGCTCGCGTTGTCAATACGGTTCGCGCTCGGCCCGATTGTCGCGCCGAAGAAGCAGCCATTGTCATAATAGCCCTCTATCTTATCATATCCGAGAACAATATCCTTTACCTGTCCCGTTTTATCCGGCATATAAAGGTTTACCAGAATCGCGCCAAAGTCCGTGACCTCAGCAATGACACCATTGTCATTTTTAATGCTGTAAATTGTTGCATTTTTTCCGTCCGGAGTATTTCCAAACGCTCTTGTTGTCACTCCCATTTTAATCCCCATTTCTGCACACATTTTTGCGCATAACGAGCTTGTGTCAAGTGCGCGCAGACACAAGTCCCGCGTGTGAAAATTCATTCTCACATATACTTATCCTAACAAAGTTCCCTGCAATATTCTACCATACTTTTTAGAGCATTTATCCCTACAATTCTATTCTGCCTTCCAGCGCGCGCAGCAGTGTCATCTCGTCGATACACTCCAAATCACCGCCGACGGGGACACCGCTGGCAATCCTCGTAACCCTTACGCCGGTGGGTTTTATCAGCTTGGAAATGTACATTGCGGTCGTCTCTCCCTCAAGACTTGAGTTCGTGGCTATGATGACCTCCTCCACATCGCCTTCCAGCCGCTGAATCAATTCCTTGAGCCGGATGTCATTGGGGCCAATCCCAAGCATCGGTGAAATCGCGCCATGCAGCACATGATACACGCCCTCAAACTTTCCTGTTTTTTCATATGCGGCCAGATCCCTGATATTTTCAACCACCATAATCACACCGTGATTACGATCGGGATTGGCGCATATGGGACAGATTTCCTTATCGGAGAGGGTATAACAAACGTTGCAGTAATGTATATTCTTTCGTGCATCCACCATAATCTGCGCAAATCGCTCCACATGCTCAGGCGGCATATTGATGACATGCAGCGCAAGCCGCTGCGCCGATTTGCTGCCGACTCCGGGCAGCTTGGAAAACTGCTCAATCAGCTTGTTAATATATCCGCTGTAAAGTTCCATCAGAAGGGAAATCCTCCGCCAAGTCCGCCTGTCATTTTGCCCATCAGCTCATTGCTCGCCTCGTCGGCCTGACGCAGCGCCTCATTTGCGGCCGCAACAATAATATCCTGCAGGGTCTCAATGTCCTCGGGGTCTACAACCTCCTCGGAAAGTGTTATCCTGAGCACTTCCTTTTTCCCCGAAACGACTACCTCAACCGCTCCGCCGCCGGCCTTTGCGCTAAATTCCTTTGTCTCGAGCTCCTTCTGACCCTCCTCCATCTGACGCTGCATTCTCTGTGCCTGCTTCATCAGGTTGTTCATGTTGCCCGGCATACCTCCCGGAAATCCACCTCTTTTTGCCATTTTCTACTTCTGCTCCTTTCAATCCTTTTCCTCTATTTCAATGTCCATGTTGATGACCTTGGAAAGGTCGATATAGCTGTCTTCAAAGCTTCTGTTCGCAGACAGGCTCTGTACTCGAACGGAGACCTCCTTTTGCAGAAAATTCGAGATCATGTCCTCCACCCGCTTATGATTGTCTTCCTCCTTCAGATAATCATATGCCAACCCGTCTTCGACCACAATCAGCAGACGGTTTTCCCCCTCGAGGCTCAGCCGTGCACCCTTAAGATAAATCTTTAACGGCGGCATTGCCTCCGAAACAATCCCCGACCAGTTATTCACGATCTCCCGAATGTCGTCCGGTATCGCCTTGGGAAGCGCAACCGGAGTCTGCGGTCTGATGTCTGCCTGTGTTGATTGTATCGCAATCGGGGCGGTCTGTACAACTCCTTTTTCAATTTTTTCTTCCAAATTCCTGACGCGCGCCGCCATTGCGTCGTTCGTGGTTTCCATCTGGGGACGACAAAGCTTAATCAGTGTCATTTCTATTAAGATGCGCTTCTGTGTCGCGTATTTTATCTGTCCGGACAGCTCCGAAAAGATTCGGATATAGCGCATGATCTCCTCCGCGTCCATGCTGTCCGCTTCCGCCCTCAGACGCGCAAGGTTGTCGCTCGAAGCGTCTATGACATCCTCTATATCGCCGTCCGAGGTTTTGACGAGCAGGAGGTTGCGCAGATACCATGCGATGTCCGCCACAAACTGCGTCAGCTCGCGCCCCTGCATTACGACCTCTTCCAGCAGCGCGATACAGCCTGTTACATCCTGCGCCTGCAGCAGCTCCAACAGTCGGCTGAATACTGCGGTATCGACCGCTCCAAGCACATCAAGTACCTTGTCGTAGGTCAGCTCCTCCCCGAAGTGAAAAGCAATACACTGGTCAAGCAGACTCAGCGCGTCACGCATGGAGCCGTCAGCCGTCTTCGCAATATAGCGCAGCGCCTTTTCCTCCACCGCAACCTGCTCCTGCTCCATCAGTTCACGCAGACGGCCTGCGATGGTTTCTATGGAAATCCGTTTAAAATCGTATCGCTGACAACGGGACAAAATCGTTATCGGCAGCTTATGCACCTCTGTCGTTGCCAGAATAAATATGACGTAAGAGGGCGGCTCCTCCAGGGTCTTGAGCAACGCGTTAAACGCTCCTATGGAGAGCATATGCACTTCATCTATAATGTAAACCTTATATTTCCCCTCGACCGGTGAATACGATACCTCGTCTACGATTTCCCGGATATTGTCAACACCGTTGTTGGAGGCGGCATCAATCTCTATCACATTCACGCTTGCACCGGAGGCAATTGTCTGACAGCTCCGACACTTCCCGCACGGACTTCCGTCCAAGGGGCTTTCACAGTTCACCGCCTTCGCAAACAGCTTGGCTATCGTTGTCTTTCCGGTGCCGCGCGTACCGGTAAAAAGATAGGCGTGTCCGATGCGCTCTGCCTTTATCTGATTTCTGAGGGTTGTTACAATATGATCCTGCCCCTTTACATCCTCAAAGATATCGGGACGGAATTTTCTGTATAATGCGGTGTATGACATTGCTTTAACACTCCCGTTCTTATATGCTTCTCTCAGCCGTTTCTGACAATCTCGTCAATATTTCCCCCTGTTTTCTCCGCAAAAAGACGCTTGAGACTGATGTTTTTATCCCATTTTTCCTGTGGATAGCTCCCGTACCTTCTCTTTACGTCCGCCATGCGCTCCTCGATGCTCATTATGCCCTCCGCGCCGGCAAGGGAATCGCAGAGCTGTATGAGCCGGTCATAATCGTCATATACGACCTGTGCAAGGGCAGTTTCCAGCTCCTCCTGCTGCTCCTGCGGTATATCAAAGTTCCCGATATAATCATGGATGTTCTGAATGCTGAACGAATGGGTCAGGCATATTCTGGCCACCTCGTCATAGCCCAGCTCGCACATATATCGATACCCGTCATAGATATGCCCCAAATGCTTTACGCCGAATTTCCTGCCGATGTCATGCAGCAGTCCCAAAACATACGCCTTATCCGCGTCCATTCCTTCGCACCGTGCGGCAATCCGCTCCGCGCACAGCGCGGTAAATCGGCTGTGGTCTCCCCACTGCCCGGGATTACAGCGCTCCGCATCCGCAAGCAGTCTCTCGGCTTCCTCTCTGTCCGGTCTTTTCCCTGTCATCTGTATTTCCTCCATCATGGTGCACATCCCGACGCACCTGATTAAATATTTAATATTGTCACAATTTCCCATAACATAAAGATACCGTATCACGGCACAAAAAGCAAGGCAAGGCTTTCTCGCAAAATAAAAACAGGAAACAGTGATATAGATATTATGGTAATTATAAACAGTCTTTCTATACAGGGTTTGGATTCGTGCAGGGAAATCATATCTATGCAACATTGTCAAGTGGTGCGTTTACAGGGATTCTCTCAAATGTCACGAACACTCATAAGGACAAAAAAGAGAGAGGAACCGTTAATGGTTCACGGATATTCGATTAAGAAAGAAACAAGGAAATTCAAAGACTTTTTCAATTGCGGCATTATCGGAAATTAATGCATTATCATCTCTTCTATCATATCAATTGTCAGACCGCTTGTATCAATACAATTTTCGAAAGATGCGAAATACGATAAAGATTTTAAGCTTACTTCAAGCCACTCAGGTGTTCTCCATTCACAATTTTTATCATTTTCCCATCTGTTTACCAAATGATTTTTATCACATACCAAAGTAAAACTTTTTGCTTCTAATTCCATATCGGAAATGCCATCAACAATTTTCTGCCGAACCCATTGTTCATCCATCAGCCATACCAATACCACCATTTTGCATATTGAGCATTTCCTATAGTTATCAATCATATGCAGAATATTATCTATCGCCATTGTTTTGGTTTCTCGATTTCCTACAAATGGATGAATATCTAAACACCAATCTCCATCAATGAAGGCCGTTCCTGTATATTTCTCTGCAATATATTTTCCAACCGTTGTTTTTCCCACCCCCATGGGTCCATTTATAATTATTACTTTCATACTGCACCTCCTCCATTACCATTTTTTATTTTTACTTGTCAAAAATTCACGGTTTGTCGAATTGTTTGACACCATTAACATAACACAATTCTTCATATATTGCCATATTCCATTATTTTATAATTCCTCAACAAAATCATAAACAATCCGTACTTCCCATGTTCTTACTCCGTCAACTTTCTCAGGCTCTCCAATCCGTATACGGCTAATCAATCGGTTTAACACCGCTTCGTCAGGTTCTGTAATGGCTGCATACCTTTTGATTTCCCCCATGAACATCTGTGCTGCGCAGGGCTCTCATATTTCTTTTTCAGACTGTCCGTATCTGCAAGGCATTGTTTTCCATTCTCTGCATTTTGTGTAACTGCTGATTTTTTCACTGCATTAATGCAGATAAAACCGTCTTTATATCTTCATCAATGCAAATTGATTGTTTTTCTATCTCTTTTGGGCATGATGCCTCCCCATAATTGATACACGCATAAACAGCTTTTTCATTGCGTGCCGTAGCTCTCCAAAAAGGATATTTTATAATTCCCGGCGTGTTTGCCCCAACTCCTAATTCAAGATACAAAATATGCATATTTTCATGTATGCGTACAAAATCGCTGTACCTCTCACTTGCCTGATACCACCCGGTATCCTGTACAAAAGTATCATCGCATCTCAAATTTACGCTCATGGGCTTCCCACAGACAGGACAATGCGGAATCAGCTCTGTTGGCACTCTCATATCCTTTTGCTTCTCTATCATCTGTCTTACTGTTTCTTTATTGTCATAGGTCTTTTGACAGCATGGCTCGCTGCATTGCAATAGTCCATAATCCCCCTGCGTATAAAACAGTCTTTTTTTATCAAAGCCCGCAATCTGGAACCGGTGATCCACATTGGTTGTCAGCACAAAATAATCCTTTTCCTTTATTAAGTTATAAAGATTTTTGTATACTTCCATACCCTCCGGCTGATAGCGGTTATACCATATGTGTCTGCTCCACCATGCCCAATATTCCTCCAGGCTGCCAAAGGGATAAAAGCCTCCCGAATACATATCCCTTATTCCATATTTATCTGCAAAATCAGAGAAATACTTATGAAACCGTTCTCCTGAATAAGTCAGTCCTGCCGCGGTAGAAAGCCCGGCCCCTGCACCGATTAAAATGGCATCCGCATTTCTGAGTTCCTCCTTCAGCCTGTCAATTTTGTGCGAGTAACTCTCTGTAGATTTCATAGTCTGTATCTTTGAAAACATCACGCTATCCCCTCTTTCTGACTGCCCCATTCGGGCAATTTGTAAAACAGTTTCCGCAATGCAGACAGTTCTTTTGCTCTATAACTGCCCGTTTTTCCATAAATCCTATGCAATTCTGCGGACAGACAGATTTACATATACCACACCCTTTACATTGTTCTGTAACTTCATATCCTGTTTTCTCTATCTCCGCCCCACCAAATTCAAAACTTCCTCTTTCAATCGGTTTTTTTGATAAATCAAACCATTCACCTGTACCTTCATATATCTTGAAAACAGTCAATGCTTTCCTTGATTCCTCACTTGGATATATTTCATACATATATGGATTCTTTTCAAACAGCTGCTGCAGATAATCTGTGCCTGTTTCACAAACCCTCGCCCGAACAGATATTGCAACACACGTCATTGTGCTTTCCCCTTTAATTCCCGTAAACGCAAGCTTTCCCTGCTTTTTCAGTCTGTTATAAAAATTCTTCCCTTTAGCTGTCAGAAAATATAAACCATCTGTATCATAATCCATAATGTCTATGGCACAAGTAACAGGTTCTCCATTCTCGTCTGTAGTAGCTATCACAACAGTATGTATCTGTTCCACAATATATTTCAATGCCTGCATAATATCCCTTTCTATCAGACAGGTGGAGTATTGAAAGCCTCCGCCTGCCTGTATCTGTTTGATTTATCCCTGCAACTAAAACTTGCCATTTTGATTCTGCCATGTGGATTTTTCAGCGATTGTTTCCATAACATCCCAATGCTCGGCAATTTTGCCATTCTCCACACGCCATAAATCATAATAGCTTGTGGGTGCACCGCCAAAAGTACCCTCGCTTACTGCAAGCACGAAATTACCCTGTGCCAGTACCTGATGCACTTTGTCATAGATCATCCGGATATTCTGCTCTGCCATTGCCGCCAAAGCTGCCCCTAATCCCGATAATCCGTCTGCGATTGCCGTATTATGCTGAATATAAATATCTCCCTCGAAATAATCCGGCGTTTTTGCGGAATTATTTCCCTGCATTACATCGTAAAGAAAATTCTTTACCAGCTCGCGGTTTGCCTCTGTCTTGTCAAGATCAGCAATTTCCATCGCTCCGTCAATCTGTGTATGCCCCGACGGGTTTGGCTCTGCTACGCTTGCAAGATTATCCCAATGCTCAGCAATCAGACCGTCCTTGTCAATGCGGAAAATGTCAAAAGCAACCTGCTCACCTGCGCCTGCAAAGTTGTAAACCGTCTGAAGGAATACCTTGTCTCCATCCTCAAATGCCCTTATGTTCTTTACCGTAGTTTTTACCGGTGCTGATGCGAGGTAGGAAACAGAGCCTGCAAACGCTTCCCGTCCTGTGCCATATGCCAAATTGTGCTGAATATAACCTTCCGCCAAAAGGCTTGCTGCCTTCTCAGTATCTCCTGTTGCAAAAGTGCCAATCAGTTCCAATGCTTTCTGTGTGTTTGTCATAATAAAAGTCCCCCTTGTAATTTCTTTATTTTATTGTAACATTATTTGTTACAATCAAAACTTTATCACATTCTCGTTGTAATGTCAATAGTTACATCAAAATTTTTAAAAAATTAAGAGCCGTATTTTACTCGAAAACGGCTCTTAAACGGAGGGTCTGTTTTATTGTTTGTCTGTCACTGAATTTTCCATTGCTATATACTTTTCTATATCATCCTTGGCATCCTTTATCGTAATGCTTTTCATTTCACGCTCCATAGCCGCCTGCACCCGTTCCAGTTTATCATCTAAACCTTTATGTATATTTCTCCCAACAGGACAGGACGTAGATGGATTATCATGAAAATGAAACAGTTTATTACTCTCAATACACTCAACAGCTAAGTATACATCATAAAACGTTATTTCATCCAATGGCCTGGCTATGGCTGCACCTCCGGTTCCCCTTGCCACCGTAATCAGTCCTGCTGCTTTTAACTGTGTCAGCAAACGTCTGATGACTACGGGATTTACATTTACACTGCTTGCTAAAAAGTCACTGGTTATCTTATAATCCTTTCCAAAAACATCAATACAGGCAAAAATGTGTATTGCTATGGTAAATCGGCTTGAAATCTGCATATTGATAAACTCCTTTTCCATAGCTGATTATATTACCGTTTAATTGTAATGTCAATAGTTACATCTGCTTGCGTCCGGCTAACTGCTTAGGTTCTCATTTTTGTACTTGGCTGCTGTTCTCATCCTTTTACTTTGGCATTACGCATTTCCTTTACCAAGGCAAAACAATACAGGGCTTTGGCGCCCAAGATGCTTTTCGCATGTCATTCGCCAACAGCCCTGTACTGAAACGGTTACTTTATATTTTCTGCCACATGTAGATCAATCCGTATTGAAGCTTAATCACCGAAGCTGATACCGAGCATCTTTGCCTCTTCGATAATGGAAGACTCCGGGTCTACCATTTTGAGCTTGCCGGCCACATCCTCAAGCGGCACCTTTACCACTTCTCTGTTCTTGTAGCCTACCATATAGCCATACTCGCCCTTCAGAATCAGCTTCGCAGCCTCCGCACCGAGACGGCTCGCAAATACGCGGTCATAGGAATCCGGGCTGCCGCCGCGCTGTGTATGTCCGGGAACGGTTACGCGCACCTCCATACCGCTCTTCTTGGTAATCTGCTCCGCAATCTCATAGGAAACACTCGGATATTTGTAATCCTGCATGTATTTCTTGTATTCCTTCTTGGAAAGCTTCGCCAAATCCTTGGAAATAGCGCCCTCCGCAACGGCAAGAATGGTAAACTTGCTGCCTCTCTCGGCACGCTTCTTAATCGCGCTGATAATCTTATCAATATCGTAGGGTATTTCCGGAATCAGGATAATATCCGCACCTCCGGCCATTCCTGCATTTAAAGTCAGGAACCCAACCTTATGCCCCATAACCTCAACAATAAACACGCGCCCGTGAGAAGCCGCAGTTGTGTGTATCTGGTCAATACACTGTGTTGCAATATCCACCGCACTCTGGAAGCCGAAGGTCATATCTGTTCCCCACAAATCGTTGTCAATCGTCTTGGGAAGCGTCACAACATTCAATCCCTCTTCGCGGAGAAGATTTGCCGTCTTATGCGTTCCGTTACCGCCAAGAATTACCAGACAGTCCAAGCTCAGCTTATAATAATTATGCTTCATTGCCTCAACCTTGTCCAAACCGTTCTCATCCGGTTCCCGCATGTTCTTGAAGGGCATCCGCGAGCTGCCTAAAATCGTACCGCCCTTTGTCAGAATTCCTGAGAAATCCGACATTCCAAGCATTCTATAGTTACCATAGATAAGGCCCTTATAACCGTCAATAAAACCGAACAGCTCTACCTCCTGCTTTGCATTCAGCAATCCCTTTGCCACACCGCGCATTGCCGCGTTCAGTGCCTGACAGTCACCACCACTTGTCAATAAACCAATTCTTATCATTGCGGAACCTCCTTTTATATCGTTTGCAATCCCGATTAGGGTATCTGAAAATTTCCTGCACTTTCATTATAACTTATTTTTCCGGTCGTAACAACTTTTTCAAAATATTTTTTCAAAAAGAAAGCCGAAGCGGCATTCGCTCCGGCTCATTCCCTGATATCGCACTTAAAAATTATTTATATCGTTCTGTATCGTTGCGTTTCCAATCTGCACGACACGATTCTCGTTCTTTTTATTTTTTACCACATTCATAATTGTCGGAACCGCGCCAAGCGCCGTGAACACATATGTCATTGCCAGACTTCCGAAATAAGCTGCGCTGTCAACCCGTCCGATTGCACGGAACATCGGTATCGCCTGAAATGCATCAAATACGTTCATTTTTAACTCTTTTGCAATGATAATGCCGCAGTTCAGGCGGTTTCCGATATAAGTCATTACCAACATAATCACACAACAAATGACAATACCGATTTTTCCCAGTCTGCCGCCAAGCAGCTCATAGCCCTTAACCGTACAGACAGCCATAACCACGCCCGAAATCGCGGCCACATAGCCGAGCTGGTTGATTACGATAATACAGAGCACGCCGACAAGGGAGCCCAAGACCGCACCCACGATGCCGCCCACAATATTTCCGCTCCTGCTGTCCTTCTCCTGAAACTTCACTTCATTCTCGCTCTTCATGCGCGCCGCGCAGTTGGAACACAGATGCATGCGGGCCTTCTCCACCGCAAAGCCTACGGTCTGCGAAGCGGTACCGCAGAGCTGACAGCACGGTTCAAAGCCTCTCTCATGCAGAAACGCAGTCATTGCGTCCAACAGGTAATTCATATTTTCCCGCGCCTTATCCTGATTGCCGTTCATATTCTTGGAAACCGCGGTAATCAGACTGTCCTTCTGTGTCAGCGCTGCCGCCGGCTTCACGCTCTTGGTAAACAGCTTATTTTCTTCCTTGCCAAGTATACAGCTCCCGCTCCGGGCAGATGTCGTTATGGACAGAAGATACGGATATCTGGGGTCGTTTGCATAAATAAGAATCTCATAACCAT
Organism: uncultured Lachnospiraceae bacterium; assembly: GCA_947178465.1. Classification (GTDB taxonomy): domain Bacteria; phylum Bacillota; class Clostridia; order Lachnospirales; family Lachnospiraceae; genus COE1. The sequence continues at coordinate 13,455 of CAMWYL010000028.1, forward strand.
TCCGCACACCATACAGGCAGTTATCCGACTCATCATACCCAAAACCGATTCCTGCGGCAAGCTGCTGATAGTTCTTTGTAATCTTGCTCATTTGTATTCTCCCTCATAAACTGAAACTGATTGTGTATCTCCTGTAAGTCTACCGGAAATCCCCCCGGACTACAAGAGGAAAATCCGTACAAAATCCATGCAAAATCCGGATGTTTCTCTTTACGAAGATTGTCTTGCCATGTTGCGGAACGCCGGATATAATAATGGAGGAATACACCCTCACCGATAAAGTCAGGGTGGGAATCTATGAGGACTTCGTGATTGATTTCTCGCAAATCAATGCCGAATAAAATACTTTGGAAAGGTATGGTAACCGTATGAAAAAATTTTTTGATGAATTCAAGCGCTTTATCAGCAAAGGAAACGTGATGGACATGGCGGTCGGCATCATCATCGGCGGCGCCTTTACCAGCATTGTATCCTCTCTTGTAGAGGACATTATCAATCCGATTCTCGGTCTGTTCGGTGGCATGAATTTTGACCGACTTGTATGGAATATCACCGGAGACGTCACTTTAAATTACGGTAAATTCATTACCGCAGTGGTGAACTTCCTGATTATGGCATTGGTGGTATTTCTCATTGTAAAGGCGATGAACACCGCCTCCGCAAAGCTCCATAAGGAGGGGCCTCCTGCCACGCCCACAACAAAGAAATGTCCCTACTGCAAATCCGAAATCGCGCTTGAGGCTGTAAGATGCCCGCACTGCACTTCCACGCTTGAGGATTAATCTCTATGTACGCATACCGGCTGTTCGCGGAAAGTGATTTGGCCGGTAGCTGCGTCCATCGCTTCAATAATGGCAAGGGATTCGAGCCGGTATCCAAGATTGCGGATGATTCTGCCGCCCGGCTGGAATCCTTTTTCTATGGCAATCCCGATGCCGTCAACGATCGCTCCGGCTTCTTTCACAATGGAAATCAGGCCTTGCAGCGCGCAGCCGTTTGCGAGGAAATCATCAATAATTAAAACATGCTCCCCGGCAGAGAGGAATTTCTTTGACACAATCACCTGATTTTTGTTCTTATGTGTGAAGGACTCCACCTCCGCGACGTACATCTCCCCGTCGAGGTTTACGCTCTTTGCCTTTTTGGCGAAAACGACGGGCACCCTAAAATACCGCGCCACGATGCAGGCAATGCCGATTCCTGACGCTTCAATGGTCAGTATCTTGTCTATTTTTTCATTTTGAAAGCGGCGCAGAAATTCTTCACCCATCTGCTCAAACAGGGCAATATCCATCTGATGATTTAGGAAGCTGTCCACCTTAAGCACATTGCCCTCCTTTACCACGCCGTCCTTCTGTATCCGTTCCTCAAGAAAATTCATCCTTAATCGCATCCTTTCCGTATTCTTCCGGTGTCCTCCCCGTGTCGGGCACAGCTTCGATAATATTCTTAAGGAAGCACTGATTAAATCATTGTTCCCTTAAAAAATATCATCCGGAGATTCCACACATGCCGGTTCTTTGGTTTTCTGCCGTGAATTGAGAAATTACATTGCATTTATTATACCATCTTTGCCGCAATGTAACTATTCTTATTTTCCATAATCGCTATTGTATTTTGATTTTTCAAAACTTATAATGAAATTCAATAAGGAGGCCTGCACTATGGCAAATATTCTCATTGTGGAAGACAATCACGATTATCAGGAACTGCTGCAAAATTTTCTGGAAAGCGCCGCGCACGAAGTCACGCCCGCAGGTGACGGTGCGACAGCACTCTCGCTGCTCTCCCGTCATTCCTTTGACTTGATTCTGCTGGATATCATGCTGCCGGGAGACGACGGGTTTGACATTTGCAGAGAAATTCGGGCACATGGTAATACAACTCCTGTTATCATGCTGACGGCATTGGACAGCGAAGCATACCAGATGCGCGGCTACGAACTTCAAATCGACGACTATATCACAAAGCCGGTCTCCATGGCGCTTCTTCTGCACAAGGTGGAGGCAATTCTTCGCCGGACAATGCCTGCTGCGGCATGGAGCACACACGACACCCTGAACTTTGGAGATATCACTCTGGACCTGCGTACACATACCGTCCGTGTTTCCGACACAGATGTCGTTTTTACGCTCCGTGAATTTGAAATCCTGCAGGAACTTATGGAGGAACCGGGCTCCGTCGTGACAAGAAAATCCCTGATTGAAAAGCTCTGGGGCTATGACTTTTACGGTGATACACGAATTGTCGATACTCATATGAAAAATATCCGAAAAAAATTAGGCGCGTCAGACTGTATTGAAACCATCCGGGGTGTCGGTTACAAGCTCCGAAAAGATGACGGATTATCCAAAAATACACAGGAAAGCGAGTCATCCCTATGAAGAAGCTGACTATCCGAACCTTTCTGTTACTGCTAATCCTCTCCCTGTTTGTCCTTTTATCCGCATATGGCTGTATGTGGATTTTTCTTCCGTATGCCAATGAGAAAAAGGCACAGCGCACACTCAACGAAAAGGCCGCACAGCTCGTTGACGATTTGCGCCGGATCCCACAGCAGGACAGCGAGCCGTTCTTTACGGCTTTCCTGCGTGAAACGGACGCGGACTTTGTTCTGTTGGATAAATATGACAGATGTGTCAGCCCATTTACCTTTGCGGAGACCGACACTCCCGCTTTTGCGGGCACAAAATATCCGTTCCGTTTTGCCGGTTCTGTCGATGACTATATTCTCATCACCCGCTACAGTCCGGCACGCTTTGAGGAAATCACCCGCGCAATGCGGCAGAGCGCTCCCTATGTCGTGCTGATTATTCTTTTGCTGTCCTGCGTCAGCGCGTTTATTTTCTCGCATTATACGACGCTGCCGATTATCCGAATCAGCAAAATCGCGGACAAAATTGCAAATCTTGACTTCAGCTGGTATTGTCCGGACATGCGG